>NZ_BOLU01000031.1:0-27114 GCF_016861825.1 Lacticaseibacillus sp. 866-1
GAAAACTGGGTCGGTCTGTTCGTGGTGCATCGATCACCAACTTCTCCGCTCAGTCAGTATTCGCAACGCTCCAAACGTTGCTTTCAGACCGACCAGATGCGATTTCATGTCCCAAATACCGAGGTGAATAATCCAGGCTGATTTAGCCAAAATGAATGGGGCAACGAAACGTCTTCGTGAGCTGGCTCTTGCTAAACCAGAAGTTGAATCAGGCCATCTGCCGACACAAAAAGGGGAACTGAAACTAACAGACGTTTGCTTTGACTATGGAGACGGCAACCCCGTTCTTGAACATATCGACATCACAATTCCTGCTGACCAGAAAACAGCTTTGGTGGGGCCTTCAGGAGGGGGGAAATCAACTATCGTAAGCTTGCTCGAGCGCTTTTATCCAGTGACCAAGGGACAAGTATCCCTGGCCGGGGTGCCTGCTGAGGAGTATGGCTTAGAGGCTTGGCGCCAAAACATTGCTCTGGTCAGCCAAACCAACGATATCCAAAACGGTACGATTCGAGACAATCTATTATTCGGACTGTCCAAAACATTCAGTGAATCGCAAATTGAGTCAGCACTCGAAAGAGCAGGGCTGCTGAGGGAAATCAATAACTTCCCGCAGGGTCTGGAAACCTTGGTAGGTGAAGATGGTAATCTGCTGTCAGGGGGCCAACGGCAGCGGTTACAAATTGCACGAGCATATTTAAAGGCTCCTAACTTCATTATATTTGATGAGGCCACTGCTAACCTTGACGCTGATGCCGAATATCAGGTAACGAAAAGTCTTGATGCATTACTCTCTGATCGTGGCGCATTAATCATTGCGCACCGTCTATCTACGATAACTGATGCCGATAAGATATACTTCCTAGAGAATCACCGAATTACGGGATTCGGAACGCATTCTGAGCTTATGAAGACGCATGAATCATATCGGCGATTCGTTAACGAGCAAATTATTGAGTAGCGGGTCGACGTTATGTTTCTCTTTTTCCCGCTCGTATAATGTCCCTCGATGAATCTAGCAGCGCGGCCTTGCACATTTGATGTACAAGGCCGCGCTGCTAAGTATCCAGATGGGTTGTTTTTTTTTTGCAGCAACGCTATTCAAAGATATCAATTGCTGCCTTTTTAAGCGTGTTAAGCATACTAGGACTGACGTGACCTATAATGCTCGCATGTCTCGCAACCTGATCAAAGGTCGGCAATTGCCAAAGGATAATATTTCCTTTCGTCTTACTTTCGAGATCAACAAACGGAAGGTAACCACTCATATCCGCAAAATTTGTGGTCGTGATGGCCATCCCCACAACCATGCCGGTGAGCTGATTGTAGTCAGTGTTGGAGAGTACGATCAAATGTCGCCTAATGTTGCCCCGTCTTGGATCATGACCACCATATTCCCTGCCAGCATGTGGCTTCGCGTCGATTATGATGCTGTCACCCTGTTTTGGTGCGGACAAGTTTCGCTTACCTGTGAGAGGTGAGTTTGCCATGACTAAATCTCCTTACCTATACGAGGCTCTTCAGAGAAGTTGCCTATTTTGTCCAAATCTGCCCGAAAATTGTGCTTTTCTGCGTCAGGTGTATGTCAAAAATTTACGTGACGCGGTTCATAAAGCAGTGACCCATCATCTTGAACCCGTAATGTATACTCTTGTCCTGGTTTGATCCCGGTTTCGGCGGGGACGGTCAGACTGACTGAATGCCCCGACTTTCTGGTAACAAACTTGCCGAGGACGCGGCCTTGCTTGTTAGTTGTAGCCTTCATGGTCAACACATCCTTTCGTGTGATAACAGCATACACCGTAATTACCGTACCGACAGACGAATCGTTTCGTCGACGTGCTGACCACACATTTCGTTACTAGACTATTGCTCCGACGCCTCGCGAATGCTGTCGCCGCGGCTTTGGGAGCATTCTGATTGGTCTCACAAACAGCGCGCCTTGCCCGATTAAACGCAGGGCGCGTTGCGTTTCACAGGCGTAGTAACGGTTGACTGCGGAAGGACTAATCGACAATATCGAGGAATTAATTGGCATGACACTGGCAAGATTCTTGAATTGTACAAATTGTTGTACAATGGTACGCAATCTGGTACAATCAGTCCATGGAAGGAGTGGATAACTTTGGACGCAGTCTCCTACAGCGGGTTTCGTAAAAACCTCAAGTCCTATATGCAGAAGGTGAACCAGGATTCCGAGTCATTGTTGGTGACAGCTAAGGATCCGGAAGATACCGTCGTTGTGATGAGCAAAAGTGACTATGACTCAATGCAAGAAACCATGTACTTGTTAAGCAACCCTGATTTAATGGCACGCATTCGCCGTGGTGATAAGCAAATTCAGTCTGGCAAGGCCAAAGTGCATGACCTGCTGGAGGATGGGGAAGATGATTAAGTCTTGGACAGATGACGCCTGGGATGACTATCTGTACTGGCATGCTCAGAATGACAAAGCGATCATCAAGAGAATCAACAAGTTAATTAAATCAATCGATTCGACGCCTTACGAGGGCCTTGGCAAGCCAGAGCCGTTGCGATTTGAGCTTCAAGGCAAATGGTCACGTCGGATTTCTCAGGAGGATCGATTAGTGTACAGCATTGAAAACAATGCGATCATCATTTTTTCCTGCCGTTATCATTATGACCTCTAGCAAACTGGCTAGGTCGTCAAGTATGATTAGCTTAACTTGCCCGCCCCCAAGCACCACGAGTTTTTAATCGTGATGCTTTTTGAATGGCGGAAATTATTGCCCCGACGCCTCGCGAATGCTGTCAGCGCGGCTTTGGTGGAACCATTTTGACACCAGCTTGCGGTTGGCCAGCAGAGTTGGGATCAGCAGAATCAGCGCCAAGATGCCACACGATGGGAAGCCCCACAGGCCGCCGAACACGTCCATGACACTGCCGACGTAGAGCGAGCCGACCGGCGTGGAGCCTTGGTTGAGCAGGACATAGACGGACATGATGCGCCCGCGCAGCTCACCCGGAATGTTGAACTGGAACGACGCGTTGGACTGATTGAGAAAGACCATGTTGCAAAAGCCGACCAGCACCATGACCAGCATCGCCAGCCAGTAGCTGCGCACGAACAGCATGCCGGCCTGCAGGGTCGCGGTGCCGATGCCGACCCAGAGGTAGATGTTGCGCTGCATGCCGTAGCGCGACAGGTAGCTCATCAAAAAGGCGGCGATCAGCGACCCGACCCCGGTGGCCGACAGCAGGTTGGCGTAAGTCTGCGCGCCACCGTGGAAGACGGTTTTGGCCAAAATTGGGATGATGACGTTGTTATTGAAGTTAAGGGTGCAGACGATCAGCATCAGCTCGGCGGACAGGCGCACGGCGGCGTGGGTCCAGACGTAATGCAGCCCTTCCTTCAGGTCGGTCCAGACGCGCTCGTGCGAATGCGACGCAACAACGTGGTCCTGCCGGATCAAAAACAGCCCAAGCAGCACGGCCAGGTAGGAAATGGCGTCGACCAGAAAGCAGAAGCCAACTGAAAACTGCGCCATCAGTACACCCGCCAGCGCCGGCCCCGCGATCTTGGCCAGGTTAAAGATGGTGGAGTTCAGCGAAATGCCGTTCATCAGGTTCTTCTGACCGACCAGCTCGACGACGAAGCTCTGGCGCGTCGGCGTGTCAAAGGCCTGAAAGCAGCCGTACAGCAGCGCGATGATCAGGATCTCCCAGTACTGCACGATGCCGGTGTAGACCAGCACCGTCATCACCACGCCCAGCAGCAGGAACGCGCTTTGCGTGATCATTAAAATGGTGCGCTTGGGGAAGCGGTCGATCAGGGTGCCGGCCACCAGCGTCAGGCCCATGATGGGGATGAACTGAAACGCGGACAGCAGGCCGACCTTGAAGGCGGACTTGGTCATTTCGTACACCAGCCAGGTCTGCGCGGTGCGCTGGATCCAGGTACCCATGGTCGAGACGCACTGGCCGAGCCAGAAGTAGCGGAAGTTTTTTTCACTGAGCGAGGAGAACATGGTGCGCAGAACATTCATGAGCAGACTCTTTTCCATTGTAGTGACAACTATATGGTTGGCTTATCCGGAGGCCCTGTCAATCGAAAAGTGCCCGCGCCGGGCAGTGATTTGTCAAGTATTAGCACTCGGCAAAATAAAGTGCTAGAAAGTTTAACACTTTTAGGTAAAAGTGTTCTATAATGAATTTGTTGTTAATCAAGACAAAAACATACGGAGGTATTAAATCATGGCAGTAGACCCAGAAAAGACTCTTGTACTCGACGAACCGATGAACGCAGTGTTTGACTGGAGCGATGAGGAAACCCCTGTCCGCGACGCGATCTGGGACGCTTATATGGAAGCGAACAACCACGACACGATCAAGACCGAAGAGCAGATGAAGCCGGTGCTTGACATGAGCGACGACGACGTCAAGGCCCTGGCCGAGAAGCTCCTGAAGAAGTAACTCAACCACACCGTCAAAATCAGCGGGCTGCCCAATGCAGCCCGCTTTTAATATGCTATGATTAACGCAACTAATTTTTCGCGGAGGCACTCATGGGTTATCAGGACATTAACGCAGACACGGTGGACGGCTGGGTGAAGGCCGGCTGGCGGTGGGGGCAGCCAATCAATCACCAGACCTACGTCAACGCGCAGCACGGCCAGTGGGACATTTTGCTCACCCCGACGCGACCGATGCCCCACGACTGGCTGTTTGCCGATATGCGCGGCAAAAAGGTGCTGGGCCTGGCGTCCGGTGGCGGTCAGCAGATGCCGCTTTTGGCGGCGATGGGCGCCGACGTGACGGTGCTCGACTACTCCAAGGCCCAGCTGCAAAGCGAGCGCATGCTGGCCGATCACGAAGGGTACGCCATCACGATCGTGCGCGCCGACATGACCCAGCCGCTGCCGTTTGCCGATGAGGCCTTTGACCTGATCATGCAGCCGGTGGCGAACTGCTACATTGAAGACGTGCTGCCGCTGTGGCGCGAGTGCTGCCGCATCCTGAAGCCCGGCGGCCGCCTGCTGGTGGGGATGGACAATGGCATCAACTACATCGTTGACGAGGACCGCGAAGAAAAAATCGTCCGGGGGCTGCCGTATAACCCGCTCAAAGACGCCAAGCTGATGGCGAGCATCGATACCAAGGAAGACGGCATTCAGTTTTCGCACACGCTGGACGAGCAGCTGCGCGGCCAGCTCCAGGCCGGCCTGTCGTTTAAAGATATGTACGAGGACTACAACGGCGAAGGCCGCCTCGACCAGCTGCGCATCCCGACCTTCTGGGCGAGTTTTGCCGAAAAACCGGCGGCGCGCTGATGCTGGCGGTGTACCTGCGCGCCTTCGTGATTGCGCTGGCGCTGGTGTCGTCGATCGGGATGCAGAACATTTTTGCGTTCAATAATGCGTTGAGCAATCCGCTGAAAAAGGCGCTGATCGTGCTGGGGTTCATCTGGCTGTTCGACACGCTGCTGTCGACCGTGGCGTTTCTGGGCTTTGGGTCGCTTTTGGCCAGCAATGAGGTCCTGCGCATTGGCGTGATGGGCATCGGCGGGGTGGTCGTGATCTGGACCGGTTGGGGCATTTTGCGCGGCGCCAACGCCGCCGCGTTTGGCAACAGCCAGCAGGAGCAAAGCCTGCGCCAGTGGTTCACCGGTGCCTTCGTGGTCTCGTTCGGTAATCCGCAGGCGCTGATCGACACCGGCGTGACGCTGGGGGCGCTGCGGGCGCCGTTGACCGGCGAGCAGGCCGTCGTCTTCCTGGGCGGCATTGTCTCCGCCAGCGCCGTGTGGTTCACGGTTATCACCCTCGCGCTGAACCTGCTGAAGGACCGGCTGCCGCGCCGGCTCATCATGTGGATCAACATTGTGTCCGGCATCATCGTGATGGGCTACGGCGTGAACCTGGTGTTCCAGGCCGCGCAGGCAATCCTCAAGGCCGTTTAGAAAAGGGGCAAGCAGATGATCAAACCAATTGAAAAAGACCAGCTTTTCTTGCAGCAAAAAGCAAAGCCGGCCACGCCTGCCGACCGCCAGGTGATGCAGGACCTCAAGGACACGCTGGCGGCCAACGCCACGCGCTGCGTCGGCATGGCCGCCAATATGATCGGCGTCGCCAAGCGCATCATCATCGTCCAAATGGGCCCGCTGCCGGTGGTCATGGTCAACCCGCAGATCACGGTCCAAAGCGGCCAGTACCAAACCACCGAAGGCTGCCTAAGCCTGGATGGGGAGCGGCCGACCACCCGGTATGAAAAGATCACCGTCCAGTATCAGGACGTGCAGTTTCAGCCCCACACCCAGCAGTTCACTGGCTTTGTCGCCCAAATCATTCAACACGAGGTCGCGCACTGCGAAGGCGTGCTGATCTGACGAACTGGCAACGTGAAAAATCCCTCAAATCTGGCAGTAGTGCCCAGATTCGAGGGATTTTGTTACTTGTGTGGGTGAACTTGCTTAAGCTGCCGGTGCCTGCCGACTGCGGCGCCGCCACCAGAACAGGCCGCCGGTTAGCGCAAGCAACGCCACGCCCCCCGCCGCGAGCCAAGGCCAGTTGCCACTGGTCGGACCGCTTGGCGGCGGTGTCAGACCCAGCGCTTGGTTCACCTTCTTGGCTTCTTTTTCCTTAATGGTGAAATGCTCGGTGAACTGCCAGTCCTGATCTGGAGTGGCGGCTGAGATTTTCACCGTGTAGTCGCCGGCCTTGAGTTCCTTTTTGGCTGGCACGGTCAGCGGCAGCACGGAATTTGGTGCCATTGACCAGTCGCTGACGGTGCGCTCCAGCGTCGGCTTGTCTTCCCCTTTGCGCGTGACCGTCACCGTCGCTTTGAGATTATCGATGTAAATGGGCGCGATGTTGCGCAGGTTGACGATGACGCCGCCGTTCGCGTTACCCTTTTCGGTGCCGGCCGCGACGGTGCCAAGCTTGAGGTCCGGCTTGGTCAGCACCACCGCATCGGCGTTGGTCTGGAGCTGAACGCCCATGACCATGGCGAAGCGGTTGCTCAGACTGATCCCTTCGCCAGCCTCGGTGGGCTCGCTGACGCTTTGGTCGAGTACGTAAATCGCCCCCAGCTTGACGCCGTCGAAGCCTTCCGCCGGGACCTGAAGCGGCACCGTCACCAGCTGGCTGCCGCCGGCGGGGATGCGCACGCTTTGTTCCGGCTGGCTGCTCATGCTGGTGAGCGGCACCGTCAGGGAACTGTCGACTTGACCTTTCGGTTCGTAGCCGATTTCACCGTTGCCCTGACTAAAGGCGTTGGTCAAGGAGACGGTGAAATCCTTTGCACTAGCGCTGGTGTTTTCAATGGTCACCTGCAGCGGGCGCGATTGCCCGGGCTGAACGAGCAGGTTGAAATAGTCGGTGGTGCCATTGATTTGATCTTGGCCCAGCTGCGGGGTGACGGTGAAATCTGCCCCGGCGGCCTGCACGAGTTGGTGGTGGCCAAACGCGAGGCAGACGCCGAGCGTCAGCGCACCAAGGAGGAGTCGTAAGGTTTTCATTGGCATGTCTCCTGACTTATGAGAATGAGTAGAAAATACTTTGGTTTACTAATTTAATTGTATTAAGGTGGCGGCGAATGGTGCAACTTTGAACCCTTCACCATAATCAAAAAGCAGGGCATAGCGCCCTGCCGTGGTGCCAGTTAGTGCGCGTTCGTCAGTGTCCAGGTGATCTCCGCGGCTTTTTCGCCGGCGGTGATGCCGCGGAACTGATTGATGATCAGCTTGCTATTCGTCAGCTGATAGGTGTTGCTCTTGCCGTCAGCGATGGTCAGCGGCGTCGCATCGTCGCGCAAGGTGATCGCCTTGTTGCCGATGCTGAACTGCAGCGCGACGTTGCCGGCTTGATAGCCTTGGCCCAACTTGAAACTGGTCATGCTAGCGGTGACGCGGCCAGCCTCGTGCGTGTTTTTCACGGCCATGGTGCTGTTGGCAGTGTTCAGCGTCACTTGGCCCAGCGCGATGTCGCGAACCGAAGTCTGGCCAAAATTAAACCCTGGCACGGTCAGCGAAACCTGGTGGCGCGGCTTGGTCAAGTGTTTGCTGGTGGTGGCGTGGTGGCTGCCCACGAAGAAATTACCAGTGGCAAGGTTTTGCCGACCTTGGTCGTTTTTCGCAATCAGCGGCACGTCGACAGTGGCTTGGCCGCGAGTCGGGATCTGAATCTGACCGAGCTTGAACTCGTTCAGGTTACTGGTCTGAATCTGCCGGTTGGCCCCATTGACCTGAATCGTGACCCGCCCGTTCTCGGCTGCGAGCTGGTAGTCGGCGGGAATTGCAAATTCCGCTTGCAGCCTGCTCCAGTCAATATTCTGTGAGGAGCCGCGGTCAAAGGAGTAGCGCATCACGACCCGGTCGCCCACGTTCACGGTGGTGCCGATTGGCTGGCTGGCATTCCAACTGGTGCCTAGGCGGGCATCGCTGGTAGCCTTGCCTTGCCAGTTTTCGCGAACCGGTTCGACCGCTTCTGCGGGCGTTTCGGCCTCGGGGGCAGCCGCTTCAGGAGCAGCCGTCTCAGGTGCCGGGGTGGCGGACTGATCTGGTGTTTCTGCCGGCGCCGCAGGTTCAGGTGCTGCAGCCTCAGGGGCTGGGACCGCCACGCTTGGCTGTTCGGCCGAAGCGTCCGCTGCCGATGCAGTTTCTGTTGTGTCCGTCTCTGCCAGTGCGGTGTCGACGGGTGAGGTTGTCGCTGGTGTGAGATCATCGATCGCCAGGACCGGGCTGATGCTGGAAAGCGGCATCGCAAGCGCGCAAGCCAGGGTCACCAGGGACAGAATTTTCTTTTGCCGCATATTAACCCTTCTTTCTATTGCGCGTGGTCACGCTGGCCGCTGCGATCGCGCCCAGCACCATCAGTCCGGCGGCAATGAGCACGACGCTTGAATGGCTGCCAGCTTGCGGCAGGGCCTCGTTCTCATTTTTGGTTGGGTGATCAACCGGTTCCGGCGTCGGATCGCCCGGCTCCTTGTCGGTTGGATCCACGACGGCGCCTTCTTCAGGTTCCTTGTCTTCCTCGCCAGGGTCGGGCTCTTCGATCGTATCGTCGATGACCCTGACGGTGGCATTGCTGTCTAGGCTTTGAGTGCTATCCGCGGCGAGTGCCGGCGAAGCGCTTGCGAGCATCAGCGCGGCGGCCAAGGCAGCGAGCCAGCTGAGAGTGGCTTTTATCAAGTTCGATCCCTCCTTTGCCAAAGAAAAAGCCGATGACACCATGCCATCGGCTCACAGTCAAGGCTGTGACTGTGGTGAAATGAGATTAGCGAGCGTTGGTAAGGGACCAGGTGATCGTGCCAGAGTAGTCACCGGCAGCGGCTTTCGCTTGCTTGCCAATGTTCATCTTTGCGTCCACCAAGTACTTGCCCTCGCCAAAGCCATGGGCGCGATTAGTGGTCTTAAGCAGTGTTTCTGTGTGGCCGCTGCCTGCGTTCAACTTAACCCCACCGCCAAGCATGCCAGGCATGTCGTGATTATTATTCTTGTTGGTCAGGGTCATGCGAATGTTGGTGTTAGACAGCTTTGTGCCATTTTTCTGAGCCAAGTCGCTCAACGATGCACGAAGCTTCCAGCCGCTGTCGGTGCCACGGAAGTCTTCTAACTGAACTGTTGCTCCCATGCGGTTGTTCAGATCCGTCTTCGTCTCTGCTTGAGTAGCTAACTGCTTGACTGTTACGGACTTGAAGTTGAGGTCCGGCACCTGGATGAGTTTTAGCTTCCCAGCCATTACTTTAACAGTGGCTTTAGAAGTCTTAGTATCCTGTACTAATTGAGGCTGGCCCTTTGCTGGTTCTACATCAACCGTGTCTGCCAGCACCGGTGCGCCGGTCCCTAAACCCATCGCAACGAGCGGGAGAACTAAAGCAGAAGTGAATAAACCTTTCTTCATGAAAAAACTACCTCCTGTAGTGTTGTGAGTGACAGTGACATTACTAGCTTACGTAAATAATCATAACGAGATAATTCACATGTCAGCAACTCAGAACCCTCGAAAAATTTAAAATAATTATAGTTATCATAAAGAATACCGGTATAAAAGGTTTTCAGAACGTTCAATAAATATAAAAATGCTTGTTATTTTAGCTAAAAGTGCCGCATATAAACGACTGTGAATGAAAAAATAGGGCCGAATCAAAAAAATAGTTGGCGGCCGCCAACTATTATGGTTCATGGATTAAATTAGGCGCTTAATATTGTGCAGTGACACGCATGCAGGCCTGAACAATGCTTCAGGAAAAATGGCTCCACAGCGCAAGCACGCCGAAGAACAAGGGCGGGATGGCCAGCGCAGGCAGCAGGTTCAGCGTCTTGATTTTGGCCAGGCCGAGGAGGTTGACGTCAGACGCGAAAATTAAGACGCCGCCGACGATTGAAATCTCGGTGAGCAGGGCGGAAGAAATCGCGCCGCGCAGCAGCAGCGCAATCAGGTAAATGCCGCCTTGCCAGCACAGCAGTACCGGCGCGGCCAGCATGATGCCAATACCGAAGGTCGAGGCGAGGACCATCGAGGTGATCAGATCCAGCGTGCCGTTGGTAAACAGGAAGGTGTAGTCCTGTTTGAGCGCGGCCTCCATGGGCCCGACAATTGACAGGGTGCCGATGCAAAATAGCAGGATCGCGGTGGATAGGCCTTCGCTCAGGTTCGAGCCGCTTTTGCTGGCGCTGCTCAGCAGGTGGTTGAAGCGGCCGTCCAGGTCGAGGCCGCTGCCGATGAGGACGCCAAGCGCCATGCTGGCGATAAAGAGGACAGGGTAATGAGATTGCGGCATTTTCTGAATCGACGTATTGATGCCGAGCATCATGACGGCCAGGCCCATCGCCGTCATCAGTGCGTGGTGCGCAGAATTCGGAATGCCGCGCTTAAACAGCGCCCCCACGGAACTGCCAATGATGATCATCGTGACGTTAAACAGCGTGCCAATCATAGTCTCGCCTCCACATATTAAGTTCGATTATACCTTAATTAGGCGGCGAACAGATTTTCAGAAAAAGAACTCGGTCCCTCGCCAAAAAGCTGGTATGATTGGCTCCTAGGAGGTGGGGTGCCTTGACACAACCACAGGTGATCATCAGCGAAGATTTGTCCGGGGTCGGGCAGGTGTCGCTTGGCGTGGCGCTGCCGTTGCTGGCGGCCCTGGGCTTCAACTGCGCGGTCCTGCCGACTGCTTATCTCTCAACGCACACCGGCGGCCTCGGCCGGCCCGTGGTCACTGACCTCGCCGCGCAAATCGCGCCCACGTCGGCGCACTGGAAGACCCTGCCGCTGCAGCCCCAAGGCGTTCTGCTCGGTTACTTAGGCAAAGCGGCGCTGGCGGCCTGGCAGCAGGTCTTGCCCGACTGGCAGGCCGCGCCGGTGCGGCTGCTTGACCCGGCCATGGCCGATGGCGGCAAGCTCTATGCGGGCTTTGACGCCGCGTACGTGGCGGCGATGCGGGAGCTGATCCCACAGGCGTCCGTCATGACGCCGAACCTAACGGAAGCACAGCTGCTGTTGGGCCAGGAGCCGGATCTAGCGCCGCGGTCCGATGAAGGAGCGGCTGAGTTGGCGACCCAACTGGTCAAAACATTTGGCGTTCAAGTGCTGGTCACGGGGATTCCGTTGCTAGATGGGTCACTCGCGGTGGCCGGCTGCACCGACGCGGCCGCTCCGGCCTGGCTGAACCGCAACCAGCGCCTGCCTGGCCATTACTTTGGCACCGGGGACCTGTTTGCCGCGGTCGTCTGCGGGGCGCTGATGCGCGGTCAGACCCTGCAGCACGCCGCCATTTTAGGGGCCAATTTTGTCGCCCGGGCCATTCAGCAGACTGACGACCCGCGGCTGGGGCTGAATTTTGCCGCTGGGCTGCCGTGACTGAGCCGAGAATTGGAGGAGTTATAAATGATGAGTGATCGCACGTTACGCACGCGTAAACTAATTTTTACCGCGTTATTCGCTGCTATTATTTACATTGGCATCTGGGTGCTGCGGATTCCGCTGCCGGCAATCGTCGGCCGGCCGTTCATCCACTTCGGCAATCCGCTGATGATCCTGGCCATTATTTTTCTCGGCGGGGGCTGGGGCTTTGTCGCCGGGGCGATTGGCCTCGGCGGTTTCGACGTGCTGAACGGGTACGCCGCAACGTCTTGGCTGACGGTCAGTGAGGTCGCCGTGATGGCGATTGTTGTCACGCTGCTGGTGCGGGCCGTGAACCTGAAAAACCATCCCGGCCGCATTGTCGCCATCGGCATCATCGCTGGCTTCACCAAGGTGGTCACCTCTTACTTGGTCGGCGTGGTCGAGGCCCTGATGGTCGGTACGTCGTTCCACGTGGCGGTCGGTGCCGCGTTTGCGAGTCTGCTGGCGGCGGTGATCAACGCCGTGGCGACCGCGTTCATCGTGCCGATCCTATACCTGGCGCTGCACACCATTTTTGCCCGCCTTCTCGCCCGGCGGTAGTGGCGGCCGAGCTTAAGTGCTACCATAAAGGAATCAATTAACAGGGAAAAGGGGAGTTATGATGGCAGAGCAGATTCAGCGCGCTGATGCGCCAGTTGAGTTGACCTGGAATTTGAAGGATTTGTTTGCGACCCCAGCGGACTTTGACGCGGGGATCAAGGCCGCAGGTGCCGCTACGGCCAAGCTGACCGGTCAGGCGAAGAGCTTCACCGCCGACGCCGCCCACTTCTATGAGGTGATCCGCAGCTACTTTGAGGCGCAGGAACGCCTCGACCGCCTGGGCTTATATGCGGAGCTGGCCGTGTCGCAGGACACCACAGACCCGGCGGCCGCGCAGCTGGCGGCCACTTTTAACCAAACGCAAAGCAGCTTTGACGCGCAGCTGTCCTGGTTCGAGCCGGCCATTGTCGCAATGCCGGACAGCCAGGTGACGGCGTTTACGGAAGCCGAGCCGCGGCTTAAGCAGTACACTCACGCCTTGGCGCGCATCCGCACCCAGGTCGGGCACGTGCTGACCCCAGACCAGGAAAGCCTGCTGGCCAGTTTTGGCACGACTTTTGACAGTGCCGAGGACATCGAATCGACGCTGGACGACGCGGATCTGACTTATGGCGACATTGACTACGAAGGGAAAACGCAGCCGCTGACCAAGGGCCTGCGCCGCGTTATTTTGGAGAACGGCGACGCCAAGACGCGTGAGCAGGCGACGCGCCAGTTCGCCAAGGCTTACTACGACCACCGCTACACCTTTGCCGCGACCATGCAGGCGCACATGCACACGCAAAACACCTTGGCCCGCGTTCGCCACTACAAGAGTGCGCGCGACATGGACCTGTCCGCTAACCAGATCCCCGAGGCCGTGTACGACACGCTGCTCGATCAGACGCATGCCCACCTCGACCTGCTGCACCGCTACTACGCGCTGCGCAAGCGGGTGCTGGGGCTGGACACGCTGCACACCTGGGACCTGGCGATTCCTTTGACCGGGACCAAGCCGCCGTTTGCGCCGACCTACGAGGAAGCCAAGGCGACTGACCTGGCCGCGCTGGCGCCATTGGGTGAAGACTACCAGGCTCACCTGAAGGATGAGTTTGCCCACCGCTGGGTCGATGTGCTGGAAACTAAGGGTAAGACCTCCGGCGGCTTCGAAAATGTCGCGTATGGCGTGCACCCGTACATTCTGCTGAACTGGACGGACACTTACGACGCCATGAGCACGCTGGCCCATGAATCCGGCCACGCGATGCAAAGTGTCTACGCCAACGAAAGCCAGCCGTACTGGGACCATGAGTACCCGATCTTCACCGCGGAAATTGCGTCGACCACCAACGAAAGCCTGCTCAACGCGTACATGCTCGACCAGACCAAGGGCGACCATGACAAACAGGTCTACCTTTTGACGACGGCGGTCGAGGACTTCATCGGTACGGTTTACCGCCAGTCTCAGTTCGCCGAGTTTGAAAAGTACATGTACGAAACCGAGGCGGCCGGCACGCCGCTGACCGCGGACGACCTCAGCGCCAAGTACCACGAGATCGAGATGACCTTTTACGGGCCGGATGTTGAAGCCAACCCATGGCCGGAAGCATACTGGGCCTACATTCCGCATTTTTATTACAACTACTACATGTACCAGTACTCGACCTCCAAGGCGATTGCGACCACGCTGGCCAATCGCATCCTGACGGAAGGCACGCCGGCGGTCGCGGCGTACAAGGAATTCCTGCGCGCCGGCAACTCCGACACGCCGGTCAACATCCTTAAGCGCGCCGGCATCGACGTCACCAAGCCCGACTACCTGGAGGCGGCGTTTGCGACCTTCCAGAGCCAGCTTGAGGCGCTGGAAGCGGCGCTGGAGAAGTAAGTTTGAGTCAAAAAAACGGGTCTCACCGGCACTGGCAATTACAGCGGGGTGGGACCCGTTTTTGGTATAGCTTAGCAGCGCATGGTACTATATCATCGTATAAGCTTCCGAAAAGTGGCAGGATGCGGGTTAGCTACTGGGTGGTCACACCGAGGGCGATTGCTTTATTCGACGTTTGACGCTATCAGATCAAGAGAGAAGTGTTTTTGTGAGATTGCTCCGTCTACTACACAATAAGGGGTTTTAGATTATGGCAGACGAAGCCACTTTAATGCAGAGTTTGAAGGCACTCGAGAAGTACGCTAACGGCGATGACAGCGAAGTGATCGTTAAACATGCCAAATTTGCGAATCCGCCGAAGTATAGTCCTGAGCAAATTAAGCAAATTCGCAGCAAGATTCCCGCTACGCAACGCGTGCTTGCCCGTGGCCTGGCCGTTTCTCCCCGGACGGTTGAGGCCTGGGAAACTGGTCGGTCGAAGCCGAGCGGCAGTTCACGGCGGCTTTTGGAACTCATTGACAAGGATCCGGCAGTCTTTAAGCTAATCATGGCCTAGAGGGGCATTGGGGGACATACGTGATGGAAGATTTATTGGGCTGCCTGCTGGAACCGCTATTGGAGCTGATCCTACTCCCACAGTTTGACGCAGGGCATCGCCGGCGCGCCCTGATCCAGCTCATCATTGCGGTGCTGGTTGATGGTGCGGGCACGGCTTTGGGCGGTTGGCTGACGTGGCAGATGATGCGCGATCGCGATTGGGGCCTGCTGATTGTCGGGCTGATTTTGCTCGTGCTCTTTGGCGGCTTACTGATCCAGACGCTGAGGCGATACGTCAAGATGCAGGTTGAGCGGAAACGCAGTTAAGCCAGCCCCAGACTGACTTGTTAAAAAAGCGGATGGCATCAGTGCTGAGACAATCAGCCTGGTGCTATCCACTTTTATATACTGCTAGTAAATCGACCTGTAATCGGCCAATGACCGGTGTTGGAGCGCCTTCGCTAGCCCGGGATAATCGTTTTGACGAAGGTCTTCCGGCAGTTTTTCCTGACTGCGGGCGAGCGCGCCCAACTCGGCAGGGGTCCATTGAGCATGCTTACCGAACGCGGTGAGCACGTGCCGTCGATTGTCGATCAGTGCGTCGGCCATAGCTGGCGCGCCGATAGCCCTTAGTCCGGCAATCAAATCATCAGTCTTCTGGTAAGCCGCGCCTTCGCCTTGCGGAACTGCACTGACCAAGGCAGTTAAAAACCTTAACTGAATCTGTTCGATCAGGTCCGTCGGCGCAATTCTAGTTAACCGGCTCAGATACGTGTGGGCCATCGTGGTATCCGCGTGAAATAGCGCGTAGTAAAGCGCCCCAATGCAAAACGAACTCGCCACGGTGTTGAATTCCTGGCGGCTTTGGTGGTCCTGAAGGTGTCGCCACACATTCTCGTAAAGACTGGTCGCAAGTGCCGGGTCAAAATGGCCCAGCAGCGTTGAAAGTTCCTGAATCTCGCTTAAAGTGAGCGGCGTTTTGCCGGTCACGTACTCGCTGATCGCATCAGTCTCGGCAGTTGTCAGCGGCCAGTCTGCCCATTGCGCACGTTTGGCCAATGCGGCTTTGAGCACTGGTGGCTGCGCCGGCGTCGGCACAAATGGCTGCAGCTCTGCCAGCGGGAGTGCCAAGCGTGACATGATAGTGAACAGCCGCTCGGCCTGAATGTCATTATCGCCGGCTTCAAACCGCACCGCCTGCCGCTCGCTGAGTAGGCCTTCATACAGGGTGTGTTGGGTGAGATGGTGTGTCAACCGCAGCTGACGAATAAACGGACCGATTCTTCCTGCCATTTTTGGCACCTCCTGAAGTTTCCCTCAGTGTAGCAAATATACTGAGCAAGAAAAAGGAGGCGAGCACGATGTGGCACTTAATTGGCGAGCTGATCAGGCCCAACCGGAAACCATTTATTTTGCAAACGCTATTTAGTGTGTTTGCGGCCCTGGATGGAATCGCGGGACCCTATTTTCTGGGTCGGTTTACGGATCAACTGACCGCCAAAGCATTTTCTGCTAGTTTCATGACGTTGGCATTGTGGGGTGGCGCGCTGCTCGCGATCAACGCTGCCTCTGGCGGTCAAAGCTACTTTGCTGGGCGATTTCGGCAGGGGGTCAATGTTCAGCTGCGCAATCGCGTGGTGGCGCGCGCCTATGCGCCGGGCCAGCAAACTGCCCAGGCTAGCTCATACACGGCTGAGGCGCTTGTGGACGTGAAGCAGATCGAGCAGGATTTCGTCAAAAGCCTGACGGGGATCCTGTACTGTTTGTTACAAGGCGGCCTGACACTCGCTTTTTTGTTGCAGGTGAACTGGCAACTGGGCTTAGTGTTTGTTGTGCTGGGTTTTCTGCCCACCATTGTGCCCAAGCTAACTGGTCGGTGGTTAAAAAACGGGACTCAGTTGTGGCAGCGAGCCAACGACCGATACACGAGCGGCTTGACTGATACCCTTAACGCGCGGCCGTTGTTTCGTCATTATCAGTTGGTGGTGCAGGGGCTGGGCCGGCTTTCCGGGATGCTTAAGCACAACGAAGCGGCGAATTTCACGATGAACATGCGGCAGCAGTGGGCGTCGCTATTCGTCAGCGCCCTGTACACCATCACGACGACAGGGTCACTGGCGGTTGGCGTGGTGGCAGTGATGCACGGGCAGCTCACGATTGGGCTGCTGCTGACGCTCAACGGTGCCGCGGATCGCGTGGTGTCGCCAATGATTGCCAGCGTCACTTACTACAATCATCTGACTTCCAGTGAGCCGCTGCTTCAAAAAATCCTGCGGCCGGTTGATGTCACTGTGCCAAAGCTGCACTATAGTGCCAACCAGCATCCGCTGATTCAACTTCAAGGAGTTGCGGTCGGCTTTGACTCGCCGATCATGCGGCCAATCAATTTGGGAATCACGCCGGGAACTAGGCTCCTCATTCAGGGCCCGTCGGGGGTCGGTAAGTCTACACTGGTGCAGGTGTTACTGCACGACCGACAGCCATTGAGTGGTCAGGTCGTTTATAATGCCCGGCTTGCACCTGAGCCCCTAGCGACGATGGCGGTCGTTCATCAGCAGCCCTTTATTTTTGCGGACACCCTGGCGTATAACCTGACTTTGGGCCGCTCAGTCAGCGAGGAAAAAATGTTCAGGCTCCTGCGTCAGGTGGGGCTGGCCCAATACGCCACGGCTGCGGGACTAAGCATGAAGCTGGGCAGCGACGGCCATCAGCTGTCCGGCGGCGAGGAAAAAAGGCTGGAGCTGGCTCGCGCGTTGGCTGAGCCAAAAACGCTGCTCGTGGTCGACGAGGCGCTATCCGGTTTAGATGCGACTGCTGCTGCCGAGGTCAATCAGCTGATTCTGAACTATCCCGGTGCGGTGATCGACATTGAGCACCATGCAACGCCAACGATGAAGGCGCGGTACAGTCAGGTGCTGGACCTGACGCAGTATGCGATTAGCTAAGCAGAGAGCTGAATCTGACCGGTAGAAAAACATCGCGGCTTGTCGGGGTTCTAAGCCGCGGTGCACGCGACCCGAAATTGTATTCAAGGTTGGCAAGGCTTACAATTCGATTAACGTACGGTAATCTGGCTGACTGGGGGAGTGGCAATGCAGCTGCTAATTATTGAGAATGAGCCGGCCCTGCGGCAAAGTATGGTAAGCTTTTTTGCCGCGCAGTATCGTGTGACCGAGGCGGGTACACTTGGCGAAGCCAGTCAGGCGGTCGCAGCAGGTCCGGACACAATTATTTTGGACCTCACGCTGCCGGATGGGGATGGGCTAGCGTGGCTGCGTACCTGGCGGCCGCACCTGACGGCGAAAGTACTGGTGCTCACGGCAAACGATCAGGAGCAGGCTGAACTAGCTGGGTTGCAGCTGGCCGATGACTTTGTGGTCAAGCCCGTCAGTTTGGCGGTGTTGTCAGCTCGGCTGGGCAAGTTTTGGCCTGACGCGCCGGTGCGGCTCGGCGATGTCACAGTCAACCTGGTGAGCGGCCGCGTAACGAAAGTAGGCGTCCCCGTTGCGCTTGCGGCGACAGAGTGGCGGCTCTTAAAATATTTGGTGCAGCACCGCGGCCAGCTGGTCAGTCGGGAGCAGCTGATCGCCGCATTGTGGGATGCACGCGAGGCCTTTGTGGCCGACAACACGCTGACGGTGACCATCAAGCGGCTGCGTGAAAAGCTTGAGACGAAACCGACTGCGCCGCAGCTGATTCGAACCATCCGGGGAGTGGGGTATTTTCTCAATGACCAAACCTGAAGTGCGCAGCATCACAGAATTGGCAGGCGTCCTAGCCTTGATCCTAACGCTGACTTGTGGCGCGCTGGCGTGGCTGAGTCCAAACTTGGGACTTGGCCTTTTTGGCGTCTGGTTACTTGGGGCGAGTGCCATCGCATTTTTTTCTTGGCGATGGTGCCGCATGATCCGGCAGCGGCTGGCCGCAATTGAGAATCAGCTTCGCAGCGCCCGCTTGGGTCAGGCGGCCTACCAGATGACACTCAACGACGAGGGCGCGTTCTCGACACTTCACAACGAGCTGTTTCACTATGCCCGCCAGACTGAGGCGCTGCGTGAGGATTTGCAGCGCGACCGCGATCAGCTGACGGTGGCCATCACGGACATCGCCCATCAGCTGCGGACGCCCATTGCCACGGCGACGAACCTGAGTGAGCTGCTGACGAGTGCGAATGCGGCGGCAACGCGAGAAGAACTCTTGGTTCAGAATCACCGCCTTGCGCAACTGGTCGAGCAGCTGATCTTACTGGCGAAGGTGGACACGCATACGCTGAGTCAGCGCCGCACCCCGGTTAGCCTGGACACGCTGCTGCGGGCCAGTCTGGCGCCGCTTTTACCGGTGGTGGCCGACCGGCACGTGACGATGAAGTGGCAGGTCGCCCCTGACCTGACCGTCAACGTGAACCAACGGCTGATGCAAGAGGCGCTGATCAACTTATTCAAAAACACCTTCGAGCACGCTCCGGCGGATTCCCTTGTGACGGTGACGGCGGCAGCGACGGCAATCTCGACCATCGTGACCATCACCAATGAGGGCCCGGCCATTCCCGAAGCGGATCTGCCCCATCTGTTTGAGCGGTTTTATCGCGGCAGCCAAAGCGCGCCGAACAACCTGGGTGTTGGCTTGGCGATTGCCCAGGGCATCATTGCGGCGGGGGATGGCCGCCTGACCGTAGGCAACGAGGCGAATGGCGTCAGCATGCGGGTCGAATGGTTCCACTAGTCACTCTCTTGTCACTTTCGCAGGGTAGTCTTCAAGCTGGAGGTGAGGACGATGGCAATTCTGACTGCCACGAACTTAGTCAAAAAATACCCTGGGGAGGATCAGGCCGCGCTGGATAACGTCAGCCTGAGCATTGAGCCGGGTGAATTTACCGCGGTCGTGGGCCCGTCTGGCTCCGGCAAGTCGACCCTGTTGCACCTGCTGGGCGGCGTGGATCGCCCGACCAGCGGCACGGTGCAGCTCTACGACACTGACTTGTATCAGCTTAACGAGACCCAACTGGCGATTTTTCGCCGGCGCCAAGTCGGGCTGATTTATCAGTTCTACAATTTGATTCCCAGCCTGACGGTGGCCGAGAACATCACCCTGCCCACCGAACTGGACGGCAAAACGGTCCCCGAGGAGCGCCTCAACGCGCTGCTGATCCAGCTGGGCTTGGCAGCGAAAAAGGACAGTTTGCCAGGGCAGCTGTCCGGTGGTCAGCAGCAGCGCGTGGCGATCGGCCGCGCCTTGATCAACCAGCCGGCAATCGTGTTAGCCGATGAGCCGACTGGTAATCTGGACCAGCGCAACTCCCAAGAAATCATGCGGCTGTTGCACGCGGCCAACGTTCAGCAGGGTCAGACCATCATTGTGATCACGCATGATCCGCAAGTCGCCGCCCAGGCCAAGCGGGTGCTTACCATCACCGACGGCCGCCTGACAGAAGGGGCGTGAGCAGATGGGGATCATCACCAAACTCAGCTGGCGCAGCTTAAGAACCGAACGGGGCCGCACCCTGATGACGATCGGCGCGATGACCATTGCGGCGACGCTCATGGTCGCGTCGCTGGTCGGGCTGCGCAGCCTGCAGACGACTCTGTATCACCTTGAGCTCAGCAACACCGGCGGCATGGTGGCCAACTTTCCGGCTGGCCCTGCCAGCACGGTCAAGCGGCTCGCGGCGAATCCGGCCTTTGTCAAAACCCTGCGCTATCAGGTGAATGGCAAGACAATCGTGGCCGGAAAAACGCACACCAAGATCACTGCCTCATTGCCTACGACTAGCCTCGCAATGCGCGACCGCAAACAGCTGAAACCGCTGCTGTACAGTGGGCGCCTGCCGCGTCATGCCGATGAAGTCCTGGTGTCCGCTGAGCTGATCAGCAAAAAGCGGCAGGTGGGCCAGCGGCTGCCCATCACCATCGCCGGGCGGACGGCCCAGTACCGAATCGTGGGGACGGTATCGCCGTACAGTCAGACCTATTTTCCGACGACTGGCGTGGTGCGGCTGGTCCCTCAGCTGACGGGCAACCAAGCGCTGGCCGTGCTGACTAAGTCCCCGGTCAACCTGCGCCATCGGCTCGGGGCACTGGCGGCTGCCAATGGGTTGAACCCCAAGCAAGTGACCTATAACACTTTGGCCCTGTCAGTCATGGGGGAAGCAAACCAGTCGCGCAGTGTCAGAACCATTCTGGCGGTGCTCGTTATCATCTTGGCGATTATTGGGGCCGTGTCTTTGACCCTGATTTACACCAGCATTAATCTCAGCGTAAAGGCACACCGTCAGCATTACGGCCTTCTGCGCTCACTGGGGACCACGCCGAAGCAGTTGCGGCATCTGGTGTACTGGCAGGGGGTCACGCTTGCCGTGCCCGCCTTGGTGCTGGGCGGGGTGCTTGGCATCGGCGGCCTGAGTCTGACGTTTCATTTGCTTAACCGCATGATGCACCGCAGTGAGCTGCCGCTGTCCTTAGTGCTGACGGTCGACTGGCTGCCGCTGGTGATTGCGGCGGCATTCCTGCTTCTTGTCACCTTGCTCGCGGCGGCCCGGCCGGCTTTTCGGGCCAGCCGCGTGACGCCGATTGCCGCGATTCGTGCCCTGGAACCTAAGCCCAAGTTGGCCAAGCGCAAGCTGAAAAGCACCTGGCTGATGAAGCACATCAAGCAGCCGCTTTTGCTGCTGGCAGCCAAGTTCAGCCGCCGGCAAGCCGGACGAGGCACCATGCTGGTGACGTTGACCATCACAGTGATGCTTTTTGTCGGCCTGACCGGCTTTGTTGGTAACATTTGGCGCAATTTTGCCGCGCCGGAAAATGCCGATATTATTGCCGAAATTACTGGCCAGGGGGATCAAACGCAGGCGGCGAAGCGTCTGTTGCACCAGACTGAGGGCATCAAGTCAGGCCTGGTGGTTCAAACCGCTGACTTGGTGATCAATGGTTCAGGGCCAAATGACGGCGAGGTCGTTAAGGTCGCTGTGGTGGGGGACCGTGTGGCCCAGGGCACTTTTGCCGGCCGTCCCACCTTACTGAACACGAAGACCCAGGTTGGAACGGGGAGTCAAGCCCGCGAGCGATGGTTCATCAAAGTGAAATCTGGTCAGCGCTTGACGCTTCTATCGGGTCAGGCGTCCGCCCGCAAAGCAGGTCAGCGAATTCGCGTAGAGGTCAAGCCGTTAGCCACTCAGGCACAGTTTAAGCTGTTTGAGACATACGGCTACCCGCTCTTGATCTTATCCGCCACTGACTATCACCGCTGGCAAAAAACACTCGCGGTCGCGCCCGGTGATTTAAGGACAACGCTCATGGCCAAGTTAGCACGCCCATCGGCGCATACCGCGCTGGTTCAGGCCATTAAGACGCGGTTTGGCAAGGTGCAGGTGACTGATATTGTCGCGGACAATCAACAAGCCGCCGCAGTGACAACGGCGGTTAAGGTGGGGGCGTATGGCTTCATCACGCTCATTGCCCTGGTCAGTTTGGCGACGGTCATCAATCACACTTTCGCCAATTTACTAGAACAGCGCCGCGGACTGGCGATGCTGCAGTCCATCGGGACCACCCCAAAGCAGCTGGTGCTGATGCAAACGGCCCAGTATGGGCAGCTGTTCGTGCAAGGTTGGCTGCTGGGTAGTGCCCTGGGGATCGGGCTGGCCTGGCTGCTATATCAAGCAATGTCGATCGGGGCCGTTGGGGTCCACCTGATCTGGCCGCTGCCGCAAATTGCGGTGGTGGCACTTGCCCTGGCAGTCATCGGCTTGGTCTTTGGTGCGGTGACGTGGCGGATGCTGGCCAAACAGGATATCGATCAGTTGATCCGCGCGGAATGAGTGGCGCTGATTCAAAAGACGCCGGCTCCTTGACTGGAGGCGGCGTCTTTGCGGTTCCACCTTCTGGTTGGGTGACGGTGAACCATCTTCCTGTCAGCGGTGAGGCTTAGGGATGCGCACGTAATTTTCCTTCTCGTCGCGGTCCACCACGCGCCCGCCGTTATTAAGCATGACCTGCAGAGAGGTGAGATTGGTGCGGGCACACGACAAGTAAATCTCGGTTTCTGCCGCCGGCATCAGGCGGGCGCAGGCCTTGATCGCCAGCGCGAGCCCGCGGGTGCCGTAGCCCTGGCCGCGAAATTGCGGCAAGATGCCGTAGCCGATGTGGCCGGCGCCGTGGCGGAGCCGGTCATTCAAGCGGTGGCGGACTTTAAACAGCCCGATCAGCTGGTCGTCGTCCCAGAGAAAAAAGTACGTGTCCGGCACGCGGCCGATTGCCGGACCGAGCCCCTGGGCACTGAGCAGCCGTTCCGGAATGGCTGTCTCGACAAATTCCTGAAAAGTGATGTCCTGGTACGGCACCTCAAAGCCATTTTCCTCCGGCATGGTCTGAAAAAACCGGTATTCAGCTTCCGCGTCCTGCGGATTTAATGCGCGCAATGCGATCGTCATAGGCTCACCTCGAAAATGATTACGCCAAGGATAGCACAACGGCCGAGCTGGGAGTTTTTCTTGCGACAAAAAATAGCGGTTGCTTGGCTGAGTGCCAGACAGTAGCCAGCTTCTGACATGAGGTCTCCGCGATGCGGAGGCCTTTTTTTGGACCCGATTGGCTCGCCTTGGGCCTGCCGTCCTGCCACCAAGCAGTTGTGTATCAATTCACATCCGAGAAGTGCAAATGCTTTCAGGACGTCAAGACAGGGGAATATAATTTAGCTGTTAAGTGGTTGAGAAGGTTTTGTGAATGGCTCGGCACGCCTGACCGTCACCGTTTATGCGGGGTCAGCCGGGTAGGCGTTGAGCGACTGGGGGCCGCGCCATTCGGTGAGTGTGAGGAGGTAAGTTTAGTGAAGTTGTTAGCAATCGTTGGCAATAATGCCAGCGTGTCGTACAACCGGAAGCTGCTGGCATACATGCAGCAGCGTTACGCCGGACAGGCTGCGATCAAGTGTCAGGAGATTCGCGACCTGCCGCTGTTTAACGAGGATCTGCTGCACCAGTTTCCGGCCAGCGTGAAGGCGCTGATCGCCAATGTGGAAGCCGCTGATGGCATCATCATTGCGACGCCGGAGTACGATCATTCGATGACGGCCAGTCTCAAAAGCGCGATCGAGTGGTTGTCGTCCAGTTACCATTCGCTGGCCGGCAAGCCGGTCATGATCGTCGGCGCGTCTTACGGCCTCCAGGGCACGGTGCGGGCCCAGATGGATCTGCGCCACGTCTTGGACGCGCCGGGCGTTGAGGCGTGCGTCATGCCGGGGTGCGAGTTCATGCTGCCGAACTGCCAGACGGCATTTGATAAGCAAGGCGCGTTGACCGACGCCAAGACCGTTAAATTTTTGGATCAGTGTTTCGACAAGTTTCTGGCATTCATTCGCATGATCGGGCAGGCGCCCAAGGAGGAGAAAGACATGAGTCAAGGGAAAACGATCAATTGGGATGCCACCTATGACGTGGTCGTGCTGGGGTTCGGCGGTGCCGGCGCCACGGCGGCCCGCTTTGCCGCGGATGCCGGGGCCAAGGTGCTGCTGGTCGATTCCGCGCCGGAAGGCCACGAAGGCGGCAACACGCGCTACGCCGGCCAGCTGGTCGGGTCCGGGGAGGATTTTGATCAGCTGAAGGCTTACTACAAGAAAATGTCCGAGCCGATGGACCTGGATGAAGACATGATCGACACCTACGTCGACGGCATGGTCAACATGCGCGACTACCTGAAGCGGTACCTGGGCGTCGAGCCGTTCAGTGTGGCGCACGACTGGGATCACAGCAAGGTCGACCTCACCGGCATGGTGCACGAGTACCCGGAATACCCCGGCAGCGATTCCTATGACATGCTGCTGGTCCACAACGGGTTCCTGGATGCCCAGCTGTGGAAGGTGCTGAAAAAGCAGGTCACCGACCGCGCCAAGGCGATCGATGTCTGGTACAGCTCACCGGTCGAGCACTTGCTGCAGGCCGAAGACGGCACGGTGATCGGCGCGCAAATCGAAACCGACCACATCCTGAAAAACATCCGCGCGGTCAATGGGGTCGTCCTCGCCACCGGCGGCTTTGAAAACAACCGGAAAATGGTCCAGGACTACCTCGGCGTCGCGCACCTCGCCCCGGTTGGTTCCATGTACAACAAGGGCATCGGCATCAAGCTGGGCGAGGAAGTCGGCGCCCAGATGTGGCACATGCAAAACTACGAATCAATCGGCCTGCTGCACGGCCTGACCCTGGCCACCAAGCCTGGCGAGCGCGGCCTGCTGCTGCAGCGCTGGCCGCACATTGCAGACGGCAGCGTCTTTGTCGCCGGCGATGACGGCAGCCGCTACTTCAACGAAGCCGAGGCCAACCGCCACGGGCACATCTACTACCACGGCGACTGGAAGGTGCCAGTGGCCAACGACCACCCGCACCTGATTTTTGACGCGACGCAAATGGCCGCATTCAAGCAGGCCGGCGTCACCGGCGTCGACCTCGATGCCGTGGCAATCAAAGCGGATTCGTTGGCCGATCTGGCCAAGCTGATCGGGGCCGACCCGCAGATCCTGACCAAGACCGGCGAAAACTTTGCCCACTTCATTGAACTTGGCGAGGATTACGCGTATGGCCGCGACCCGGCGACGATGCGGGCGTTCGACGACGGCCCGTACTACGCCATCGCGCTGGAGCAAATCATGCTGAACACGCAGGGCGGCCCGCAGCGCAACACCCGCGCCGAGGTCCTGGATCCGGCCAACCAGCCGATCCCGAACCTGTATTCCGCCGGTGAACTTGGCGGGATCAACGTCAATAACTACCAAGGCGGCAACAACATCGCCGAGTGCCTGATCTGGGGCAAAATTGCCGGCGAGAATGCGGCCCGGCCAAAAGGCGCCGCACAGGCTGCGACAGCTAACCAGCCGGCGGCAGCCACTCCGGACGCGTCGACAAGCGCCTCTGAGCACCAGGCGACCTCCAGCGTCACCGCGTATTCGCAGACCACCGCAACTGACTATCCGGTCGGCCCTGATCAGTATATTGGGGTGAGCGACAACGGCATGGGCGACCGCCTAGTGGTGCGCGTGACCTACAAGGATGACAAGATTCAAGACGTCGAAGTTCTGCAGCAAAGCGAAAGCGGGGATGTCGGTTTGAAGGCCATCCACGAGCTGCCGGCCAAAATGGTGGCGGCCAACACGCCAGAAATCGATGCCGTGTCAGGCGCATCGGTGACCAGCAACGCGTTGAAGGAAGCGGTGGCACAGGCAGTTGCCAAAGCTAAGGGAGAAAAATAGCGGTCTCAAGTTTTTATCCAAAAATGGGCTTTGGGAAAATCACTTGAATCATTAAAGGTGTTGCCTCTTCTGGCAGCACCTTTTTCGATGGTGGCTATGCTTTAGTGCGCAAATTGCGTCTGTCGCCGTTGGTGGACTATGCGGCCACTTTTGATGGACCAGCTTGATGGCAATCGGTCACTTGCCCACCCGATTTGACAATAGTTTGCTGCATGTCAAAATTATTTGGTACTCTGAGAGGGCAATCTCCACTAATCTCAACTTAAGGAGTGATGAAAGATGATTATTGGCGAACAGCTGCGAAACGCTCGGACCAAATCTGGCATGTCCCTAGAATCATTGGCCGAGGTCATGGGCGTCAGTCGACAGACGATTTCTAACTGGGAGACGTCGCGCAGTTACCCGGACATTGAGCGGGTCATGCGGTTAGCCGATCTCTATCATCTCTCCTTAGGTCAACCGCCTCTGACTAAAGTCAGAGGCTTGTAAGCGCGTCGCCTAACGGCGGTGCGACCACAATTTGCTTAGATACAGCGATTGCCCGCAAGCGGGTCTTACGTGCTAATTACCAAAGCCTTTAGAGTCCGCAGGTTGCCAGACGGACTTGGCGCTTTAGCACCTTAGTTCCGTCGGACACCGAAGGGCCAGACGGACTGTTTGGTTATTTGACGGCTAATCCTTTAGCCAAAATGTTTTTCGCGGCATTATGGTCGCGAATGTGGAATGCACCACAATGCGGGCACGTCCATTTTCGGTCGGCCAGCGTGAGCTTCTGGTCGCCAGTCATTACGAAACCACAGGCACTACACGTTTGCGTGGTGTTTCGCGGGTTGACCGTCACAAATGAGCGACCGTACAAGCCGGCTTTATATGCCAGCATACTCAAGAACGTTCGCCAGCCAACATCGGCAATGCTCATTGCCAATGCGTGATTGCGCAACATATTCTTGCTTCTCAACTCTTCTGCTACGACTAAATCGTGGTTCTTGATTAGTGTCGTAGAGACAAGGTGGAGAAAAGCATTGCGGCGGTTTGCCACATTGCGTTGTAGGTTGGCGACAAGCACCCGCTGTT
>NZ_BOLU01000032.1:0-22729 GCF_016861825.1 Lacticaseibacillus sp. 866-1
AACATATTCTTGCTTCTCAACTCTTCTGCTACGACTAAATCGTGGTTCTTGATTAGTGTCGTAGAGACAAGGTGGAGAAAAGCATTGCGGCGGTTTGCCACATTGCGTTGTAGGTTGGCGACAAGCACCCGCTGTTTCTGATAGTTCTTAGCATCACCTAGTGAGCGGTGTTCTTTCTTGGCCCGCAGTTGGCGGCGTGCTAACTTGCGTTGGGCTTTCGCCAACTGGCCTTGGATTGATCGATAGTAACGAGGATTAGCAACGACGTGGCCAGCCGAGTCAGTCAGGAAGTTGTCGGTATTCAAATCAATGCCTACCGCCGATTGAGCGGGCTTAGTGGCTTGCACGAACGGTGTGTCGGAGCCTAGCTGCATGGACAAGAAATACCGCCCAGTGGCGTCACGACGGATGGTGATGGTGCCAATACGGATAGCGTCAGCGTGATTGAACAGCCGCTTTTGCGACCCAGAGACACGAATTTTACCGAGGCCGCTGAGGGTAACATGTTTCTTGTCGATAAAGCGGTTGGAGCCACCTGCAAGTCCTACTCCGTTTTTAGTGTAGCGGGTCGGCAGTTGGTAACTGCCATCATCACGCTTGCGGTGAAAGACTGGCACTCCTGAACGATGCACCTGCCGGAACAGCCGCCATGCACTCTGATAAGCCCGGCGGGCCTGGTCAATCACGTCAGTCCCGACGCCAGTGCCAGCTAACCAAGGATGGATAGCAAATAGCATTTGAGTATTGTTCTTGCGTCGTTGTAAGTAAGCGATACGGTCTTGAACGATGGCGATGGGAATTTTGATTTGATGGAGCCAGTACAGTTCCTTGTCGATGGCGACCATTTCGTTGTAAGCAAAGCGGCTGGCATTGATGTTGTTGTCGATCACGCGTTTTTGTTCGGAGGACGGGAAAAGACGCATTTTCAGACCATAGTGATAGTTCAAATCCACCATTTTCTTAGCCATTTTTTCACCTCCTCACGCCTCTATTATACTACATATGGTATAATTCAGACAACGTATAATGTACTTATTAAGGAGGACTACAATAATACTCATGGTTGAAGATAATGCAATTCATGAACGCGGCTATGTCTACAATTTTCACTATCATTTGGTTTGGGTAACTAAATATCGCTGTGCGGTCTTTACTACACCACAGCTTGTCGCAGAAATGCTTGAAATTTTGACCTCGGCCGCCAGCGACAACGACATTAGCGTTGAGCAGGCAGAAGTGATGGCAGACCATGTGCACCTACTTTTAAGCTTTAAGCCAAGGTACGCCCCGGCAAATGTGGTCAAAATTCTGAAAGGTGCATCGGCACGTACTTGGTTTGTTGCTCACCCGGAAACTAAGAAGCTCCTCTGGGACGGGCACTTATGGTCGCCCAGCTACTACATGGGCACGCTAGGCGATATGTCAAAAGAAACCGTCGCTAACTATATTCAAAATCAGAGAACAGAAAGGGGAAAGGCGGGACGCCCAAGCAAAAAGGCTAACTAATGTTAGCCAGTGCGGGCTTACCTCCCCTGACTAAAGTCAGGGTTTTCTCGCCCAAAACATGTAATGAAATGTTGAGAGGTGATCAACGGATGGTGAAATCCTGGGTTGATGCGACAAACGTTGCACGAACGGGAAAATGGTTAGGGTTTCGGTTATTGATGAACATTGTTCTGACGGTTGGCGTGATGATTTTTAGCCATGTCGTCTGGCTGACCGCGCTGCTCTTGTTGCTGATGGTGGGAAGCATTGCGACTGCGTTCTTCCTGATTATTAAACTGATTTGAGGTGAATTATAATGATGATTTCGCTACTTACGACTTTGCTTCTGGCAATGGTGATCGCCGTTTTCGCTTTGTTCTATCTCCTGGCGCGCTTGCTCACCGTCGATGCCATTGCCCGGGAAATGGCGCACCCAAAGCTGACGGCGGTCTTGACGGCGGGCACGCAAAATGGCATCGGTTTGTTGGCGTATCTCGCTTTGCGGCGCAGTCACCCGATCAATCCCGCGGCCGATCAGCCGCAACTGCGCCAGCGGTTAAAAATCGCGGCTGTGGGAATCTTTGCAGTGCTGGCGGTGACTGCGGTTTGTGCGATTTTGGTGCTTAGTTCCGGCCAGATTTAGGGCTGGCCGCAGAAAATAGTTGATGATGCCCATTTTGTGCGGACGTTTGAGCTAATGCCATTAGCAATGGAGAACCTGGTCTACATAACGCCAAAAAGAGCGCTTAGATGTGTGCCCAGACTCGAGCATACAGCTAGGCGCTACTTTTGTGTGGACATCTGTTCTGTGAATTAACATTGTCGCTTTCGAAGACTCTTCCAAAGTGGAACTAGTTACGGCGCGCACAAATTGTCACTGAGTGTCTCTTGAATTTCTATGAAGTTGTTTTTTAGCGGACTATGCATCACTTTTCTTAAGTCACTCTTAGCTCCTGACTTGATGGTGATCCGCCAAGGCTTATTCCTTGTCAGGCTCGTTCATGGCTGCGTCCAACTTTTCTTCATCGTCCCCCTCACGAATAACGGCATCTTGAAGCTGTCCGTTTAACAATAAAGCCATGGTTTCCTGCATGGCCTCGTAGTCACGCTTACTCATCAGAACGGCGCTTTTCGTAACGTCTGAACCGGCGATTATTACCGGTGTGGAATCTCTGTTGGCAATCTTGATCAAAGCGTCCAAGTTCGCACGGGCCTTTGTTGGTGTTGTAATCTCAGCCATAGCATCTCCTCCTGATGTTCACTTTCCGACAACATGATTTTACCGTTCGTCATCACGTACGCCAACGCTCAGCATTCGCGTACGATTGGCGGGGTCGCAAAATTAAGTTGGCAGCGTTCCCGAATCACCGGTACAATGGAGTGAAGATTAGAAAACAATGAGGGGGCGCATCATGCAGGTTGCGATTGTCGAAGATGAACCGACCACGCAAATGGCCATCACGACCGTTTTTCGTGCGGCTGCTGAGCAAATGGGCGACTTGCAATGGCAGTGTTTTGCCAGCGGCGAGGCGCTGCTTTTTGCGCTGCCTGACCAAACCTTCGACTTGGTCCTGCTGGACATTCGCCTGGCTGGCATCGATGGCATGACGACCGCTAAGAAAATCCGGCAGAAGGATGCCGACCTGCCGCTCGCCTTTCTGAGCAACTACGACCAGTATGTCTTCGACGGCTACGATGTGTCGGCGATCGGCTACCTGCTGAAGCCGTTGACTTTGGAAAAGCTGCTGCCTTTGCTCGCCAAGGTGGCCAAGGCCAAGCTGCAGCCGGCACTGATGGTGCAAACGACTGCTGGCCTGGAGAAAGTGTTCTTCTACGATGTGCGCTTCATTGAGGTCCAAGGGCATGACTGCTTGCTGCACCTGCAGGAGCGGGTGGTGACGGTGAAACAGCCGCTGAGTGAACTGGCGACCCAGCTGGACGACCGCTTCGTCAAAACGCACCGCGCTTACTTGGTCAATTTAGGGTACGTCTCCGCCTTGGATGGCGCGCAGCTGACGCTGAATGACGGCACCACGCTGCCGGTGGCGCGTGGGCAGAAGCAGGCGGTGCGCCAAGCGCTGCTGGCCCATTATCGGGGGTTGGCACATGAATGACGCAAGTGTTGTCCTATTAACATTCGGCCTTGGCCTGCTACCGAGGCTAAAAGCCAAGTTCTGGCTGCAAGGGCTACTGGCAGCGCTTGGCGCGGCGTTCAGCGTTTGGACCCCTTGGGGCGGGTTGCTCGCCGTTGGCCTGGCCGGCTGGGCGTGCTGGCAGCGGCGCGAACTTCAGGACTTCCTGATCGCCGCGGTGCTTGTCGGCGCCTGTGCAGGCAGCTTTTGGGCCAGCATTTGGCCGCTTGCTGTGGGCTTTACCGCGGGTGAAATGATTCGGTTGGCGTTTAGTGAACGCAATGTCGTGCTGATCGGACTGGTCGCAGGCTTGGACTGCCTCGCCCTCGGGGTGATCTTGACGACGCGCGGACTGCCCCTCTTGTTAGGGTGCGCACTGCTAGTGGGTGTGGGCGGGCTGATGACCTATATTCATCAGTACCTGTTCCATGCGAATGATGCTGAAGTGGCGCGGTCCCTTGATCAAATTATGGCCAGCTACGTCAAGGAGCTCGATGACCTGTATGCGCGGGTGCGCGGCTGGCGGCACGATTACCATGACCACCTGCAAGTGCTGAAGGTCCAACTGGCACAAGGCGACACCGAGGCCTCCCAGCATTATCTGAACCAGCTGGAAGACAAGCTCGACGAAATCGATACGGTGGTCCACTCAGGGAACGCGATGCTGGACGCGGTGATCAATTCCAAGCTGACCATCGCGTTAAACGCCGATATTCCCATTGACGTCAGCGCGTTCGTCGGCAACCAACCGCTGATCGATGATGTTGATATGGTGGTGATCATCGGCAATATTTTGGACAACGCCATTGAGGCGGTAATGGAGCAGCCGAAAAGTGAAATGCGCAGTATGCGGGTGTACATCGCCATCATCAAGCAGCAGTTCTACATCAGCGTCACCAACTCGCGCCGCGCTGACCAGCAGATTGACCCGGAGTATGCCTCAACGAAAAACGACCGGCGCGGCCTGGGTATTCGCCGCGTCAATGCGCTGGTGGCCAAGTACCATGGGGTGATCAACCGCCAGTATGAGGACGGCGTCTTTGCAACTGAGGTGTTGCTGCCGCTGCGCAATGTCACCAAAGCAAAGTGACCATTCAGGGGCGAATTTGAACCGTTCGTGCGAGAAATCTAGCACGGGCGGTTTTTCCTTGTAGGATAAGCACCATAAGCTTGAGCCATTATTTACGAGGGAGCGTAATCAAATGAGAAAAAAGCCAACAGAGTCGCTGATGCACTGGTATCGGCAAGAGGCCAAACCAATGCGGTTTACCGGCCAAATGATCATGATATTGCTTTGTCAGCTGGCGACGACCTTGCTGGCCGCCGCGATTCCAGCGTGGCTGGTGCAGGCGTTGGTCGCGCACACGATCATCAATCACTTTGTCCTGCTGCTTGTCGGTTTAATTGGCGCGCAAACCCTGATTGGCTGGGTCTTGCCCGTGACGAATGCGATGCTGCTCATTCGGCAGATGCTAGTCAGAACGCTGATGATCGTGTCTGCCCAGCAAGACTATATCGAAGGACCGTATGAGCGGGTCCTCGAGCCCGAGTACCGCGAACACCGGCAGCGGCTGATCGCGTACGCCATTTACGGGGACGACGCTGCGGGCAGTAAAGTCATCGTGCAGGAAAGCGCGTTGCTCAACGCCGCAGCCATCCTGATCATGCTCAGTGTGACTTTGGCTTATTACGTCTGGTGGATCCCGGTTGTTGCTATTGCCGCAGCCTGGGGGGCGAACGCCCTCATGCAGGGTTATCGGCGGTACATCCGCGCTCAGCGGGCGCAGACCGAACAGATGTGGAATCAGCAGAGTTACATCAGCAACTCGGCCTACGAGGAGAAAAATGGGAAGGATATCCGCCTCTATCACATGGGGCCGTGGTATCAGCACCGCTATCACGCCTTGATGCAACAAGAGCTGCAGTTTCGCAAACAGCTGGGGCACCGCGAGCTGCTCGCCAAACTCGGGGGCACCTGGCTGAACGCGGTAAGGGACTTACTGATCTACGGCGGGTTGATTTACATCTTGTTCAACGGCCACGTGTCGCTTGCCGTTTTCACCTTATTGTTTGGGCTGGTTGGGCAGATCGGCCAGCAGATGACCGCGCTGTTGACGAATTGGAGCGAATGGCAAGTCTCAAAGCGTGATCTGAGTGAATTCGCGGAGCAGGCAATGCCGCCTGAAAAGGTCGCTGAGCAGCCGGTACCGGGCTTGACGCCGCCATACACCATCCGGTTTGACCACGTGACCTACACGTATCCGCACGCTAAAAAGCCAGTGCTTAAGGATCTGAATTTCACGATTCCGGCCGGGCAGAAGGTGGCACTGGTCGGCCTTAACGGTGCCGGTAAAACCACACTGACGATGCTGCTGATGGGGCTTTTGAAGCCCGAGAAAGGGACGATTTATCTCAATGAGGTGCCGATCCAAACTGTCCCTGACCTGCAGCTGCGCGCGCAGTTTGCCCCGGTTTTCCAGAATGCACTGTTGTTTGCCCGGACGCTTCAGGAGAATATCGAAATGGATCTGCCGCATGATGCCAAGCGGCTGCAGCACGCACTGGCCCTTTCTGGACTGGCGGACACGGTTGCCCAGCTGCCGCACGGGGTGGCCACCCAGCTGACGGACAAGCTGCACAAGGATGGCGTCAACCTCTCCGGCGGCCAACAGCAAAAGCTGATGGTGGCGCGAGCGCTGTACCGCGACGCCCCGATCTTGATCTTGGATGAACCGACCGCGGCCCTTGATGCGATTGCCGAACGTGAGCAGTATCAGGCGTATCAAGCGATGGCAACAGGGAAAACCAGTATCTTTATCAGCCACCGCATGGCCTCAACCAAGTTTGCGGATAAAATCTTCCTGCTGCAAGACGGCCAGATTAACGAGGCAGGCACTCATGCCGAGCTGATGGCGCAAAACGGTGCCTATGCCAAGCTCTGTCAGGTTCAGAGCCAATACTATCAAAAGGAGGTGACCCATGATGAAGAAATCTTTTGATTATTTCCGCTTCATTCAGACGGTGTCACCATGGATCTTGCTGCGGTCGACCGTTAATGCGCTTTTGAGCACCGCAGTGCCGCTCTTAGTTGCCACCCTGCTGGGCTGGCTGCTGAATGCCGTGACGCAGCAGACTGCACTGCGGCCGCTGATCATCCAGCTGGCGGTGTTTATCCTGCTGATCGCCATTGTCACTTCGCTGCAGCTAACCAGCGCGGTGAGCTATGAAGTCGCCACGCGGGATTTTGAGAATCGCATCAACGAGCGCACCACCGCCAAGCTGACCGATGTGTCCAACGAGACCTTTAACGATCGTGACTTCCGCGCGCAGTACGCGGCGGCCTCCAGCGGCTGGATGTACACAGGGAGTTTTCACTCGTACTTCAACGAAATCTTGATGAACACCCTTAACCTGGGGGTGGCGGTGATCGCGGCGGCCGTGGTCTTGGGGCCCATTGTGACCGCTAAAGCGACGCAGCCGTGGCTGACTGGCTGGCCCTTCGTCTTGGCGCTGGTTGCCATTACCGCGGTTGGGATTGGCCTCTCATACTGGCTGGTGCTCCGGTCCCAGCGCTATCAAAAGCAATTTTATGACGTCAATATCGGCGTGAACGACCAGATGAACTATTATCTGAACGATTTGACCTGGCCGTACGAAAATGGGAAACATCTTCGCATCTATGATCCGGAAGATCGGACCGTTGCGCACATGCGTCAGGCGCAAGAGGCGGCCAATACCAAGACAGCCCAGGTTTTCTTTCGGATGCACGCCATGATGCATGCCGGCGATGCCTTGTTGGTCCTGCTCTCTGGGGGCTTCTACCTGTTGATCGGCATCAAGGCACTCAGTGGCGCACTGCCGGTGGGGATGGTCGTCTTGGCGGTCGGGTACCTGACGCAGTTGATGCGCGCCCTGGCGGCCTTCATGAGCCAGCGCGCGTTTCAGAAGACGACCGAGCAGGCGATGGATGATTACATCAAGTTTCTCAACTATCCGGACCAGCCGGCGACTGGCTCCATTCCTGTCGAAAAGCGGCAGGATCACAAGTTTGAAATCGTCTTTCATGACGTTTCCTTCCGTTATCCGGGCGATAAGCAGGATGCCGTTTCGCACGTGAGCATGCGCTTCAAGGTCGGCGAACGGCTCGCAATCGTGGGCCGCAACGGCAGCGGCAAGACGACGCTGATCAAGCTGCTGCTGCGCATTTTGACGCCGATGTCCGGTACCATCACGCTGAATGGATTCGACATTCAAAAGTACAACTTGGCCGAGTATCAGCAGCTGTTTGCGACTGTGTTCCAAGACTTTCAGCTCTTCGCGTTTTCCGTCGCGGAAAATGTGGCAGTTTCGCCGCAACCTGATCGTGACCGGGTATGGCAGGCGCTGACGGTTGCCGGAGTGGCGGACCGGGTCAAGGCGATGCCGAAACAGATCGATACGCCCCTGACGCGCAACCTTGATTCCAGCGGCGTCGATGTTTCCGGAGGCGAGGCGCAAAAAATCGCCATTGCCAGGGCGTGGTATAAGGACGCGCCATTCATCATTTTGGACGAGCCGACCGCGGCGCTGGACCCAATTTCCGAGTATGAAATCTATCAACACTTTGACCAGCTGGTTGAGGACAAGACGGCCATCTATATTTCTCACCGGATGTCTGCTACTCGGTTTGCCTCCCAAATTGCGGTGATGGCGGCCGGGCAGATCGTGCAAATGGGCAGCCATGAGCAGCTAATGGCGCAGGACGGGTTGTATCGTGATCTGTTCAACGCCCAGGCGGCCTATTACACCGAAGATAAGATCAAGGCCGAGCGGGCGAAAGGCGAGGCGGCGTTTAATATCTAGCCAGATTTGAATTTGATCATTTGATCTTTAGCGCTGTGAGAAATTGTGTATCATGATATGATAATGTATATCAGATGAGGACATATTCTCACCGAAAGCCGTTGTAGCGCGACCTACAGCGGCTTTTTTGTCGGTAGAATCAAGAAGAGGTAAGAATCATCATGAGTAAGACAGTTGACTATCAATGCCTGATTGTTTTCTGCCCACGTGCTTACGTTGAAGAGACTGTTGACGACTTGAATATGACTCTGGCGGAGTTCGTTAACCGCCTCGGGGTCTCAAGCAAGTTGATCAGTCATTTGATTGATGGTCAGGATAGTGTCAGTGTTGCAACCGCTGATAAGCTTGTACAGGCAAATGGGGGCTATGGAAACCTGGCTTAACCTCCAAGCCCAGTCCGATGCCCAAAGTAACTGAAATCAAGAGCTCTCATGAAGTACCAGATACGGCACAGTTAAGTTCGCCGCATAATATGGGTTGTAAAAAGACCACCAGTGGCCGGCTGTTGCTCAACATGATATTGTTTGATCTAGGGGATGATACCATGGCGAAAAAGAATAAAGCGATAATCATAGTCGAAGTTGACTCAGTAACCAAGACGCGGGCTCGTAAAGCCGCTGACTTGCTTGATGAGGCGACGACGCGTGCCCACGATGAGATTAGCTGTGGCGAATACGACAGTTTTGATAGTGTGGATGACTGGTATAAGAATCTAACCAATGAAAAATAGACCTTTATGAGTGCTTTAGACAATACAACGTAAGCCCCCAAGGCCGCACAATTCACAGTGTGCGGCCACTTTTGTGTTACCTGGCTTCGAGAAAATCATCTAGCGTGGCATGGCGCTGCGCCAGTGCCTCATTTAAGCCGGGAAACTTGGCGAGGTAGGCTGGCGTGTCTAGGTCCGCCAAGGCGGCTTTCGGCATTGCCTTCAGCAGCCTCGCCACCGCCCCGATCTCCTGAGCGCGCCAGGCGTCATGGACGTTGAAGCCGCTCAGGATGTGCCGCCGATTGTCGATCATGCCGTCCGCCATGACGGGCTCATTGAAGTTGCGCCAGGCGGTGATCAGCGGATCGGTCGCTGCATACACGGCGCTGGCGTCCGGCAGAGCGGCGGTCAGCTTGGTCATGAATAGCCGAATCTGTTTGGCGTCACCAGGCAAGTGGGAAAGGGTCTGCCAGCGGCTGACGACCTGACTTGCGGCCTTTTGCCGACCCATGAACAACAGCGTGAACAGGCGGGTGTGGCACCACGAACTGGCCAGTTGCTCATAGCGCGGCAAGCCTTGAAAAACCTGCAGCCGCCGCCAGATTTTCTCCGCCTGCTCAGGAAGGACTGGGATCAACGGAATCATCGCTTCGATTTGGGCGAGCGTCGTCACCGGGGCGGTGAGCGCTTACCGAGTGATCGCTGTGCGTTCCGCCTCTGTTAGTGGCCAGTCGCCCCAGGCGGTGTACTCGGCCAAGGCCTTGGCCAGCACCGGCGGCAGCGGCTTGGCTTCGGCCAGCGCAGTCCCTTGCTCCTGCTCCAGCAGCGCGGCGAATTCATCGGCCGACAGGTGCAGCCGCTGCAGAATGGGAAACAGCAGCTCCGCCTTGAGATCATTGTGGCCTGATTCGAGCCGGATCGCCTGGCGCTGACTGAGCAGGCCATCATACAGGCGCGCCTGTGGCATGCCCTGGCCCAGTCGCACGGCCCGCAACAGCTTACCAACTTCTCCTGCCACTTCTGTCACCTCTTTCACGTTGCGCTCAGTGTACCAGATACACTGGCAACATGGAAGGACGTGGTTCAGATGATAATCAACGTAAAATGGGTGCTGCACCGACTGCCGCACTGGGAAATTGGATTATTGCTGGTATTTGCTTTACTGGGAAGTTTTGAAGGCGTGTTGAACGGGTTCGTGCTGGGCCGGCTGCCAAGCCTCACGCAGGCAACGACCGCCCAGCGTTATCAGTATCTGGGCCAGGCGCTGGTCGCGTATGCCGGGACGTACACCTGCTTGTTTATTTTTCAGCTGCTGATCCAAGATGCGCTCAGGCGGCTGAACATTGCACTGAAAGAAACGCTGCTGACGGTCAGTTTTGAGACAAGCGAGGCCCCCTTGGCCGGGCTGAATCGCCTGGCCAACGACGCCGCGCAGATTCAAAGTCGATATTTTGAGGTCATCCTCGCGATTTTGTCCGCTGGCTTTGGCGCCATTACGGCCGCCTTATTCGTTTTGGCGACCAACTGGATGATGGGACTCATCAGCATCGCCTTTTCCGCGCTGACGATGGTGCCGATGCTGTTTGGCCAGACCAAGCTGGCGGCGCTGGGTAAACGTTGGAGCACCGCCAACGCGGCTACATTGGCAGCCGGCAGCGACTGGCTCGAGGGTCGCAGCAATCTGGTCCAGTACCAAGCGGCGGGCAGCTTTTTCGTCCGGGTCAAGCAGCGGTTGGCCGTCAGTGAAAAACGGCTTCAGCAGCAGACCAATGGCCAGCTGCGCGTGCAGTACGGCACTGGATGCTCACTGTGCTGACGCTGATTGGGCCGCTGGCCGTCGGCTTTTGGCTGATCCACGTGGGCGGTTTTGGCGTCACCATCAGTGTGCTGTTGACCCTGCTGCTGTCGGTCGATCACGTCACCATGAATATTCGCATGCTGATCCAGTACTGGAGCCAGTTGACCGGCACGCGCGAGTTGCGTCGCCTGCCGCAAGCGCCCACGCCGCTGCTCAGCCAGCGCACACCGACCCGCGGCGAAGGCCAGATCGACCTTCAGGGCCTGACCATTGCCTATGGCGACCAGCCGATTCTCGCCGCAACTGACCTGGCGCTGACTCCTGGCACCAAACTGCTAGTGTCTGGTCCCTCGGGCAGCGGCAAGTCAACGCTGCTGCGCGTGCTTGGCGGCTGGCAGCAGCCCACGAACGGGCGCGTCCTAGTGGATGGTGAAGCGCCAGCGCCGGCGAAAACGACGTACATCAACCAGACGCCGTGGGTCTTCGCTGGCACCGTGCGAGAAAATCTGACGCTGGGTCAAACGTTTACCGATGACGCGCTGCTGGCTGCGTTGAGCCAAGTGGGTCTGACCACAGAGCTCGGGGATGAGCCGCTTGACCGCGTCATCGCGCCTGATCAGGCCAGCATTTCTGGCGGCCAGCTTCAACGCATGACGCTTGCGCGAGGCCTGCTGCGGAAGCGCCCGGTCATGCTGCTGGACGAAATTACGGCCGGACTGGACGACCAAAACGCTCAGCAGATCCGCAACTTGATTTATCATCTGCCGAACACGATCATTGAGGCCGCGCACCACTTCGACGACGCGCAGCTGCAGGCAGATCATGTGCTGCATTATCAGTTGACGCCGGCGCGCACGTTGGCCCCCATGAGCTAATTTTCTTAATCTAAGCATGGCTTCGAACAAATTTCTGCCTCTAAAACAATCGCCAGTCTCCGAAAATGGAGGCTGGCGATTTTGATATAAGTTGTCGCTGGTTGATGCTAGCCAATCAGGCCTTTAGCCGCTATAAGAAACAGCTGGGCTGGCACAGCATACCTTGATGGCCAAGCAATACGCTGAGTTACGTTAGTGCTGAGGGCGAATCGAGATGGCCTTAATGTCAGAGTTGTAAGCGACTGGTAGCACGACCCAGGTGCGCACGGTGACCTTCGAATGAAGACCAACCCGGCTCAACTCATCCCAGGTAGGGTCGTCCAACAGCAGGTGTTTACCCTTAAAGTAGCCAGTTGTGATTTGAACATCGATTACTCTGTCGCGAGGGTTACCGGAGAGGTTAAGCGCAGTGACCTCACCGCTGAACTGGGTTAGATGCTGATACGCCAGGCCGCTGACGCCCAGCGCTAATAGGAGCGCAAGTGCGCCGATCACCTTTCCCAGTATCGCGCGGCGCAACAGGAGGCCTAACGAAAACACGACCACTGAAAGAATGAACATCACGAAGAAAAAGGTGCCAAGCCTTGGAAACAACTGCCACGTCATCAAGTCTTTTTCAGCAGAGGCGTCCGCAATGGGGAAGACTTGCTAGGGAACGATTGTTGGTAAGGCGAGAATGGCAAAGACGGGAATCGCGAGGCCGCTGCAGCCAAGCGGAATCTTGGCGGGTTTAAAATGGTGTTTTGGCATCTCGTTCCTCCAAAAGGGCATCACTAACAATTCGGGCAATGTTGGGGATTAATCCTTGAGCGCCCAGCGGCCGGTCGGCGCACTGAGGTAAAAGGACTCGGTCAGCGGCTTGAATCCTGCCTTGCGGTAAACGTGGTAGGCGGCGGGATTGTCGCTGTCGACGTCGAGGCGGAAGTCTTTGTGGCGTGTGGCCGAAAGCTGGCCCATCATCAGTTGGATGAAGCGGCTGCCAAACCCCTGGTTGCGGTAGTCTTTGGCAATAAACAGCCCGTAAAAGTAGTCGTAGTCGTCCAGATCTACCGCACAGTAGCCGATGGGCTGGCCTTGGTAGTGGCAGACGAACGAGGCGACCGCCGCGTCAGTTCGGGCGACTTCAAGGTAGCGTCGCGCCTGGTCTTCGTCAGTCCCGGATTCGTCTGCGAAGGCCTCCATATACAGCGGTAGGAGGGTCTCAATGTCGCTGCTGGTTAGCGGGACGACTGTGAGCACATCATCGGTGGCTTTGCCGCTGCCGGCAGGCGCTATCAGGCCAATTTCACTGGTGGGATCTTTAACTAGTTGCGTCTGCTCAAGGAATTGGGGATGACTGGTCAGAAAAGCGGCTTCGGTCGCATATTCACATTTTTGACAGCCAGCGGTCTGCAGTACTTTTCTTGCCGCCCGCCACAGCGCGGTCGCCACGCCTTGCCTGCGGTAGTCCGGCAGCACGTGGATGCTGACGTCCACCACGCCGTCTGGCCCTGGCGCGTCATCGGCGTACAGCGTCAGCAGGCCGATCGGTTGCCCCGCGGCTTCGGCGAGGAAAAAGGCTGGCATGGTCTGATCAAAGTTAAAGTCGTTCTCGAGGTACGGATCACGGTGCGTGCCGTCCGCGGCCTGTGTCGCCTTGATCAAGGCTTTGGCCGCCGCGGTTTGGGCCTTGGTCAGCGTTGGCGTTTGAGTGATATGCATCATGGTGCCTTCTTTCGGTTTACAACTTTAGCAAGTAGGTGCGTTCGCGATACGATTCGGCGATAGTGTAGTCGGCCATGGCCGCCTCGGTGAAAAAGGTGACCCACTGCGGATACTGCGGCAAGGCTTCGACGCGCCCGGCCGCTGCCGTGAGGACCAGCTCCTGGGTGCCCTCGTCCAGCGCCCATTTGGCCTTTGGGGCCTGGTAGCTTTTCGGCGTGGCCAGCGCCCGCCAGTTATGTGCGATTTCCCGGGCCCCGAGGCTTTGGTACAGGCCGTTGGCGGCTGCATCGCTGCGGGTGAAGATCTCGACAAAATCGGCGCCGGCGGTTTTCAGCTTGGCCAGGCCCGCCTTGAGCAGCGCCCGTCCGATGCCTTGCCCTTGCGCGGAGGGACTCACGGCAAACACCTCGATGTAGCTGCCGCGGCCTTGATGCTGCACGTAGAGATCGTGCTTGACGCGGTCGTCGTTGAAGACGCCAGCGTCGATGGCACCGACGACGAGACCGTCCATGGTCGCAACAAGCGAAATCACAGTGCGGTAGCCGTCCGCCTCGCCGAACGCATCGCGCTGGTCGCTGATTTGATCGCGGAACTGGGAGTGCATGTAGGCCAGCGCGACGGTGTTGAGGTAGGCTCGTTCATCGGCGGGTTGGTAGGGCCTGATTTTCATAAGTATCTCCTGACTGGTGGCTGACCGCTTGAGCCGGCCAAATTAATATTTTTATTATACCTGATTAAGCTGACGGTGAGCCCAGCTTTAAAATTCCGTCTAGCCGCTTGGCCGTCGCCGCGGTCAGGTGATGCGTGACGCTGATGACGGTCAGCGGCAGACTGAGGGTCAGTTCGTCGATGGCCGCGGCGGAAGCGGGGTCAAGGCTCGCGGTGGCCTCGTCGAGCAGCAGGACTGAGCGGTTGGCCAGCAGCGCCCGGGCAATCGCCACGCGCTGCTTCTGGCCACCGGAAAGATTGGCACTGGCAAAATCGATCTTGGTATCCAGTCCTTCTGGCAGGGTGGCAACAAAGGCGGCCAGGCCGACCTGGTCGAGCACGGCCGTGATTTGGCTGGCGGTGGCTTGCTGACCGAGCAACAGGTTGTCTCTCAGCGTGGTGTTAAACAGCAGCGGCTGCTGGTCGACCACGGCGATTTGTTCGTGCAGGGACCGCGGCGCAATCGTCATCAGCACCTGGCCATCAAACGCGATTCGGCCATCGGTGGGGGTGAGGCTGCCGTCAATCAGCTTGAGCAGGGTGGACTTGCCGATGCCGCTGGGCCCCGTGATTGCGTAGTGACCACCGGCGCGGAAAACGTAGCTGACGTCTGCCAGCGTCGGCTGGCCCGCATCTGGGTAGCGGAAGCCGACACGGTCGAGGGTTAAGGCTTGGTGCAGCGGCGCAACGGGTTGGCCAGCCGTGTCGTCGGTGGTCGGCACAGCCTGGTACTTGTCCAAAAGCGGCTGCACGGTTTGGCGCTCCGCCAGGTTTTCAGTCAAGCCCATGACTGAGCTAAAAATCGCGCCGGCCAGGGATTCGCTGGTGGAGAACACCCCCAGCGGCACTTTGCCCTGCAGGTAGAGGTAGCCAGTTAGGCCAAGCACCGCCAGCATGCAGGCCGAAACGGCGCCTTGGTTCACCGAGTAAAACAGATTGCTGGCCTTGGCGTAGGCGACGCGTTTTTCGGCGCGCCTTTTGCCGGCTTGCTGCACGCCGGTCGTTAGCCGCGGCGTCTGGTTCAGCATCAGCAGCTGGCCGAAGCCGTTGAGCAGATCCGTCGCCACCGTGGTCAGCTGGCCGTTTGCCGTTGAGACGGCGGCATTGGCGGCGTTCATTTTTTTCGTGAAGAAGCGGGGAACCAGCAGCATCAGCAGACTCAGCGCGAACACCAGAACAGTGAGCGACCAATTGTAGTGCAGCAGCGCCGCCCCGCCGATGACGACCTGCAACGCCTGCCCCGCCGCCATCCAGGTATTCTCGAACCCGTAATCGTTAATGGTCGAAAGGTCGTTGGTCAGCCACGACACATATTCGGGGACGGGCTGCTGATGGAACTGCTCAGCGCTGGTGTGCGCCAGCCGGGCGGTGATGTCGCGGCGCACGCTCAGGCCCATCGCCTCATTGACCGCCATTTCGGCCACGGGCTCAAGGTAATGCTGCAGCGAAAAGAGGGCCAGGACGATGGCAGTCGACACGAGCCACATCAGCGTGTCCGATGCCGAGCGGCGGCCCAGCGCCGTGAGAATGTTTCCCAGTGTGATGGTGTAGGCCGTGTTGAGGACCGTGCCGGCAACCAGGAGGGCCGAGACCAGCAGCCCCATGCGCCAGTGGCGTAGAAAATATTGGTTGAGGCGCATATTAACGCGCCGCCTTTGCTTGATACTTCAGGTAGGCCTGGTAAGTGGCCTCAGGCAGTGTGCCCGCCTGCACCGCGGCCTTGACCGCGCAGCCCGGCTCGCTGACGTGGCGGCAGTTGCGGAACTTGCAGTTGGCCGCGAGGGCCTCGAGCGGCGCGAACTGCGCGGCAAACCCGGCACTGGCCGCGGCCACGCCCACCGCCCGCATGCCCGGGGTATCAATGAGCCGCGTCCCGGTGCGCAGGACGAACAGGCGGCGATTGGTCGTCGCGTGGCGGCCGTGAGCGTCATCTTGCCGGATGGTTTTGGTGAACAGGGCCTCGCCGGTCAGCTTGCCGACCAGGGTGGACTTACCGACGCCGGACGAACCGATGAGTGCTAGGCACGCGTCGGGTTGAAGCAGCTCCGCCAGCTTCACGGCCGGTTCCTGATCAGCGCCGAGCGTGTACACCGAGGTTCCTGGGAAGGTCGCGGTGAGCTGGTCGTTCAGTTTGGCCAAGGCAGCGTCGCTTATGAGATCCGTTTTTGTGATCAAAAATGCCGGCTGGGCGCGGCTGACCGTGGCAATTGCGTGGTAGCGGCGCAAGCGTTCGAGGTTGAAGTCGTGGTTGGCGCTGGTGACGATCACGACTGTGGTCAGATTCGCGGCGATGGCCTGGCCGCCGGACTCGCGAAAACGGCTCGACGTGCTACGGGCCAGCAGGCTGGTGCGCGGCTGCATCGCTGTGATGCGCATGCTGCCGGCTTGCAGCGTGCCGCTCACCCAGTCGCCGACCACCAGTTGGGTGTGTTGCTGCTTAAGCGTGCGGCGAAAATTGCCGCTGAGCGTTGCCGGCAGTGTCTCACCGTCAGCAAGTAGGTCAAAACGGTCCTGGGCCTGAAACGAGACCTGCCCACGAAGAACAGTTGAATCAGTTTTTATCAAATGAAAGCCTCCAAAGAATCTTGGCACAAAAAAGCAAGCCAACACGAGTCGGCTTGCTGCAAGGTCCTCTAGAGGCGAAAACTAATGGTTAGAGCTTGTCCCCAGGGAGGCTACGCGTCAGCCGACGCGACACGATTAAACTTTGCGATGTTACCGTCTTAAAGTTTGTCATCATGGGTTGCCTCCTTGTGAAGATTTTATTTTTGATGGGCTAAGCATATAACTTGGGTTTGGAAGTGTCAACAAAAAGCGCATATGGGCCAGAAGCGGCAATAATGTTCAGAATGACTATCCGGGTGTACGTGGTTCATCAGGCCAACTAATCAAACTCGTCAGCCTATGCAGTGGCCGCCTACGTTCCAGCAACACCGAGAATACTAGCGACAGAGCCAACACAGCCTTTGAGAAAAACGCCGTGTTTGTGAATTTGAGGCGGGTAGCAGGTAGAGTTAACATGCCATTGATTGATTGGAATCGGTAGGGCACACTGGATTTAAAAGTGTGGCGGTGTTACCCTGCGGCCGCAGACGGAGGCATGAGCATGATTACTTATCACTGGCAGGTTTCACCGGAAAAAGTCGACTTCAAACCGTTGTATGACCAAAATGGTTGGACTCGCTACCTCGATGATTGGGCGAAAACAGAACGCGCAATCCGGCAAGCGACCAGTTTAGCCGCGCTCGAAGGGGAGCAAGTAGTGGGGCTCGCACGCAGTGTCTCAGATGGCGAGACGGTTCTGTATCTCCAGGATCTGCTGGTGCTGCCCGCTCGTCAGCATCAGGGCATCGGTACTGCGCTGGTTAAGCAAATGCTGGGTCGGTTTCCCAACGTTGGCCAGGTAGTGTTGATCGCCGAACCGACGGCGCAGGCGCGATCCTTTTATCAGCAGTTCGGGTTTAAATCAGTGGGCGCTCAATACGGCAATGCGATGGTTCTGGACCGACGGTAAAAAATAGGCCTGCAGCTTCTTCATAGGCAGCAGACCAAACGACAACTTTTGCTGGATTCCTTGTAGTGATACCCTTCTTGTTATTAACTGAAATGACTAGAGGGTTGTTTTAAACAATCTCGATTTTTACTGTTTTTCCCAGCGCCACAGCGATTTTAGTCATCGTTGCAACGCTAGTGTTGGCCCCTCGTTCGATACGGGCGATGGTGGCTTGTGGGACGCCGGAGCGCTGCGCCAGTTCACGCTGTGTGACGCCCGCAGCCTCACGGGCCTGCATAATCGCAGCGGCGCTTTCCAGTGACGCCATCTGCTTTTCATATTCCGCTTTGAATTCTGGATCTTTGAGGTCTTTGTTGATCATGTCATTAATTTCGGTAGTTTTTGCGGCCAATGGTTTCCTCACTCTCGAATTCAGTCCGATTACGTCTGGTTCGTTCCTTTTTGGCAAGACACGATAGTAGGCCACGGACAAATAATGGTCATTCGGACTTGTGAATGATCCGAACTCAGGCTAGTTCACGTCCCAATGATAGCATATATATCATCAGCATAGCACCAATTCAGTCTGCCACGAGGAATGATGAGGCTCAGACAGAAAGCATCCGAGCTAGGCTGCCACTGGCTCGTTGTCCGGCCATTTGATGGCGCACAGTATAGCGGCAATGACCATGAGTGCCGCGCAGCCGCCAAAGACGATCCAGGCGGTTTGGGGTGAGCTGAGGTTGGCGATGCCAAGGAAAAGCACGGTACCCAGCGGTGCGCCGACTAAAGAAGCCGTATCGATCACAGAGGAGGTCGCGGCCAAGTGCTGGTCGTCAATCTTACCCATAATCATACTTTGCAGGCGCGGGTTGATCTTGCCGATGGGATAACTTGCGACGATCATGCTCGCCAGCATAACTGCCGGCTGCTGCCACCACACCATGTTGATGGCAAACACAACAAGCGACCCCATCGTGATGCCGGTCAAGGCGGCCAGCGGAACACGCTGTAAGCCGTCGTGCATGAACAGTGCCGCCAAGGTGATCGACAGTGCCCCCACGATGTTGACCGCAGCCACGGTCGTCCCAAACGTGCCGAGCCAAAGCGCTTTGGTATTCGCCAGAAGGACTGAAGTGAGGCCGTCCATTGAGGTGCCAAGGGTGTTCACACCCATCGCCAGGAAAACCATGGCGAAGATCGGTTTCTCTTCGTAAAGCAAGGCGAAGGCGCGGAAGATCCCGGTCTTGACGTTTTCGGCAGGTGCAGCTGGGGCCTGCACCTTTTTGGCGTGCTCGTTGGTATCCGCCTGGGTAAAGGCGTGGCGGTCATGCCACAGCACGACGCCGGCCAGCACGAAGCTGATTGCGTTGATCAAGCCGAACAGGGCGAAGTTGTTGTGCAAGACGAGAATCAGGCTCGCGCCGAACGCTTGGAAGACCATGGAGATCACGTTGCGAATACCGCTGCTGAAGCCCATGGCGCTGGCGTACGCGTCCTGCTTGATGAACGTTTTCTCGTAATGCAGCAGCAGGCCGGAGGTGAAGTCCGCAATCAGGTCGGAGCTGAAGTTGATGGCCAGTAGGAGTCCGAAGATGAGCAGAGTGCTTGGCTGGCGGATCAGGAAGGCTAGCCCAACGTACAGCAGGCCTTGCACGACGCGCAGTCCGACCACCAGCTTGAAGCGGCGGCGCGGGTCGGTGTGATCCGCCCAGTACCCGTTCAGGATCATGAACAGCGTTGGCAGCAGGTTGATGATCGACACCAGCGACAGGGCCAGCGTTTTGAACGGCAGCGTCTGTGCGTAGATCAGGAAGACTAGGTTGAATAGAACGGAGCCGATGGCGCTGAGAAAATCGGAATTCGCCAGCGCACGGAACTGACGATTGGCAAGATATTCTTTCATAATGATGACCTCTTTTCTGATGGCCCAAGCATAGTTGACAGGCGAGGTCGTCCCGGTCAGAATATGCATATATGCAAGAGGAGCTGAGCGCATGCAAAAATACGGGCCGTATTTTCGGGAGCTGCGGCAAAGCAAGAACGTAACTTTGGCCGAGCTGGCGGCGGATACTGGGCTGACAGAAGGTTTTATTTCGCGTTTTGAGCGCGGGCAAAGTGACATCACGGTCAGCCGGTTCACCGCGCTGCTGAATGCGCTGAATGTGGCGATTGAAGAGTTTCTGCTGGGGATGCGTGAGGCAACAATGGATCCGGATGAGAGAGAAGATTATCCATTGGCTCGCATGCAGGCTAACATTCCCTTTATGGCGTTTTTCTTCGATATCAGTCATGTCTCAGTAGGGGCAGAGCTAGATCGCCATATTGCCAGTGCTGAAGCCGCATACCGCAGTAAGCCGACGCGCAAAAATCACTTCATCTGGCTGTTTTACCAGACAATGAACGCGATTTTGCAGAAGCCGATCGATAGCAAAACCCTGGCCCGGGCTCAGGCACCAATTACCCACTACCTTCAGCAGGTCGATAACTGGGGCGTTTATGAATGTTATCTATTCATTGCGTTTACGCCGGCGTTGGGTTCGGAAATGATGGTGCGGCTATTGCGAATCGCGCTGAAACGAAGCCGCGTCCTCAAGCGCAGTCCCAGTTATGAACAAATTGATCTGCAACTGGCAGTCGCCGCGTTGACCAGCCTGATGGCCCGAGAGGAGATGGATGCCGCGGTGCAAGTGATGAAGATGATGAATTCGGTGGAAAAACGCAACGCCAATCAGGTCTTTGCCATCGAATTCTTCAACGGCTGGGTCCAAATCAAACTGGGTAAACGAGAAACTGGCATCGCGACTTGCGAACACGTCATTCAGCAGTTTTCGGAGTTGGGACTCAGTCAGTGGGCCAATGACTTTAACGATATCCTGAGCTCACTGAAGGCGGACCCGCCGACTAATCCAATTTTTCTGTATTCGCAGTTCTGATCTGAGTTACCCAACAATAATTAGAAATGGATAAGATTTTTGATGCATTTTCTAATATAACGTGATACTATTCTAATAGTATCCAAAATCAAAAACAAGAGCCGAGCAGTCAGGCTAAGTTCAACAACGCGAAATCAGGTCAAACGATGAAGGCATTAAGCGAAAAGGTCGACGTTCCTTGAGCAGTACTCAGACAAAAGAATGACAGGATATTGGCTTTAATCGAAAGGAAAAGCATTGTGCAACCGGCGCTTTGATTAAGTGCTGACACAATGCTCGGCCGTGAAAGACAGCCTTTTTCAAGGGTGTCTTTTCTTTTATGGAGGAGCAGTCATGCCATAACGGTTGCATCATTTCGAACCAATATTTGAAGCGGGTTCCCATATTGTCGGAAAAAGGCCATCGGCACTGCGGATGACAATTGGTCATGTTCTGCAGTCCAGAGTTTTTCTGTGCCATAAAACCGGTCTTGCATGGGTAACCCAATACATTTATTTCTGATACTGCAGTCTAAGGCTTGCCTACGTGATCCCGATGAGATGAAAAAGGGATTCGGTGGGAGCCCTCTTTTGGAATCTCTGTGTTGAAAACGGAATAAGGAACCTCTACCGGTCTTATCAGCACAGTAGGAAACCAAAAACAGAATCGAGGAAGACGTAATGATTAAAGCGCTATTTAGAAAGCGACCGTTACTTGTGGTAATGTTCGTTGTATTTACTATGATTCACGCGACTGTGACAGTTTCCTATGCTTGGGTGATTCAAGTGTTGAGCGAAGTGGCACAGGGTAATTTAAAAATTTCATTCACACTAGTTGTGGCGTTTGCGGCCTCATTCTCGATAGTGACGGCTCTAGTGAACTTCTTGGGAGGATATTTAAAGGGGCGAGTGATTAACACTTCTGTCTCGATTCTAAGAGATTCTACTTTTCAAACATTTCTTGGGGAAAACCTATCCAAATATACCAACCACGAAAACAATTCTCGGATTGCGATGTTGACCTCGACTGTCGATATTGTTCAGGAGAGCTACATTAAGTCGGCGCTAGACATGTATTCGTTGGCACTTCAGTTTATTTTTTTTATTTGCTATGCTTTGGTAATCAATGTTCAGCTGACTTTTTTTGTACTGATCTTAGAGATACCGGCAGTGCTATTGCCCGTTCTGGTGCGCGGCCCGCTGCGGCGCGTAAAAACGCCCGTACTCAAGAATCTCGGCTTATACACGGACAAGATTACGAATTGGCTGAACGGGATCTCAACGATTAAGAACCTGGGCAGGGAGAAAATCTTTGCCGGCTTACATACAGAGAGTTTAAATACGCTGTTGAAGTCGGAAAATAGCGACCTGTTAGTTAAGAAAATCGTGAGCTCAATCTCTCAGTTTCTCGGTGATGTTGTCTATCTTGGCACATGGGTCATTGGCGGCTATTTGATCATACATAATCGGCTGACCTTTAGTGCTTTTCTGGCTTTCACGCAGCTGGCGGTGTCGATTTCTTTCCCCATTGAATCCTTAAGCAATATCATTCCTGAATTTTTGGGTGGCATACGCGCATATGATGAGTATCGCGGGATGCTGAACACTGCCGGTGTCGGCTTGTCAGGTGAGACAGACGAGCCAACAGAAGGAGCTATTGGGATAGACGCCCCAGGTGTTAAGAACGCAATTTCTTATCAAAACGTCTCGGTACTAAACGCAGGCAAGGTGCTGTTGAATCACGTCAACTTGGCTGTTCCCAAGAACGATAGAACGATTATTGTGGGCGAGAGTGGGGCTGGGAAAAGTACTCTGGTCAATGTTTTATTCGGTTATCAAGCTGAAGTCAAAGGCAAAATCTCGATATTTGGAAGCCACGACCCTGACTTCGTGCGGCTTGCCCACAAATATATCGGATTTCAGGAACAGCACACTTATACCTGGATTATTCATAGAATTTCAAAAAAGCAGCGTAATCCCACGATTCACACGGGACTGCGCTGCTTTGGTGTTTCACCCATTGGGTGCGCCTATATGCTAAGGTTGAGTCGACAAAAACCATCACGAAA
>NZ_BOLU01000033.1:0-19325 GCF_016861825.1 Lacticaseibacillus sp. 866-1
CTGAGTCTTATTTACCTTGGAATCAGTATCTGAAGCCATCAAAACAAGAGATTGCTTGAACAACGAAGGGGCGTAATCCGAGAATGCGGATTACGCCCTTTCTTAGTTTGCCAGGCGGTCGGTTATTGGGTGCTTACACACCGGCCAGGGGCTTTGTTGAATCGATGACACAAAAAAATCATTTGAGATGGAGACACCGGTTGCCCGATGCTCTCAAGCTAGACTCGGCAAAGCCTGACGGCCTCAGGGCCAAAGCCCCTACCAAGATGGCAGCCAACATCGTAACGCTCCATCGATCAAATGATCAAAGTGAACCGGCCACAAGGGTCGCTTCGGTTTTAGATTTTTTGAATTGGTAAAGCGAAACGCTTAAACCAGTTCGATGATAACCATCTGTGCTGCGTCACCGCGGCGCTGATTGGTCTTCAAAGTGCGGGTGTAACCACCGTTGCGTTCTGCGTAGCGCGGGGCTACATCAGCAAACAACTTCTGCAAAGCGGATTGAACGACAACCGTGTCGCCGTCTTCCTTTACATCGGCGATCGTGTTCCGCAGGAAAGCAGCAGCCTGACGACGGGCGTGCAGGTCGCCGCGCTTGCCGAGCGTGATCATCTTGTCAACGGTAGAACGAATTTCCTTGGCGCGGGCTTCGGTCGTCGTGATGCGTTCCTTAACGATCAAGTCGGTGGTCAAGTCGCGCAGCAGCGCTTTACGCTGAGAACTGGTGCGCCCTAATTTCCGGTAGCTCATGGATTGGCCTCCTTTTAAGTATTAGTCTTCCTTACGCAGGCTTAAGCCGAGATCAGACAGCTTGTTTTTAACTTCTTCAAGCGACTTGCGGCCCAAGTTGCGGACCTTCATCATATCGGCTTCGGTCTTGTTGGTCAGCTCCTGAACCGTGTTGATTCCAGCACGCTTCAAGCAGTTGTAGGAACGAACGGACAAGTCGAGCTCTTCGATGGTCATCTCGAGCATCTTTTCCTTGTGGGTTTCTTCCTTTTCGACCATGATCTCCGCATTCTTCGCCGAATCGGTGAGATTGACGAAAATGTCGAGGTGTTCCGTCAGAATCTTCGCGGCCAAGCTGATTGCTTCGCGCGGGGAGATCGAGCCGTTGGTCCAGACGTCCAGCGTCAACTTGTCGAAGTCATTACGCCGGCCGACACGAGTGCTTTCGACCTGATAATTGACCCGACTGATCGGGGTAAAAATCGAGTCGATCGGCAGCACGCCAATCGGCATGTTTTCGGTCTTGTTCTGATCCGCAGCCACGTAACCACGACCGGTGCGAACGGTCATGCGAACATGGAAGTGGCCCCCTTCAGCAACAGTGCAAATGTACTGTTCGGGGTTCAATACCTCAACATCAGCATCAGTGACGATATCGGCGGCGGTCACAGTGGCCGGGCCATCAACATCGATCTCGACGGTCTTATCTTCATCCGAATGCATCTTCAAAGCGAGCTTCTTGATGTTCAGGATGATCTGGGTTACGTCTTCAAGCACCCCATCGATCGTGCTGAATTCATGCAGCACGCCATCGATTTGGATGTTGGAAACCGCCGCACCCGGCAAGGAAGAAAGCAGGATCCGCCGAAGCGAATTGCCCAATGTGGTCCCGTAGCCGCGTTCGAGCGGTTCAACCACAAACTTACCGTAGTTGGTGCTTTCGTCAACCTTGGTGATGTTCGGCTTTTCAAATTCGATCATCTAGTCTGTACCCCTTTCAAAACGAGAAGTGAACGTTGCCCAAACTTGAAATGGTGGGGTAACAATTACACACGACGACGCTTTGGAGGACGAGAACCGTTATGCGGCACTGGGGTCACGTCGCGGATCGCGGTCACTTCAAGACCAGTTGCTTGAAGGGAACGGATCGCAGCTTCACGGCCGGAACCTGGGCCTTTAACAGCAACTTCAACAGACTTCATGCCGTGCTCCATGGATTCCTTTGCAGCGGCTTCAGCGGCCATCTGCGCAGCATAAGGCGTGGACTTACGAGAACCCTTGAATCCAAGGACCCCTGCAGAGGACCAGGCAATCGCGTTACCGCGAGGGTCGGTGATCATGACCAACGTGTTGTTGAACGTGGAATGAATGTGCGCAACGCCGGCTTCAACGTTCTTACGAACACGGCGCTTGCGAGTGGTTTTTCTAACTGCCATCGAATGCTAACCTCCTTTATGCTTTCTTCTTACCGGCAATGGAAACTTTCTTCCCCTTGCGAGTACGTGCGTTGTTCTTCGTGTTCTGACCACGAACGGGCAGGCCACGGCGGTGACGCATGCCACGGTATGAACCGATTTCCTGAAGCCGCTTGATGTTCAGGCTGACTTCACGGCGCAGATCGCCTTCAACTTTAACGTTGTCGACGGCTGCACGGATCTTGTCCTCCTGGTCAGGGGTCAGGTCTTCTTCGCGGACGTTCTCAGGAACGCCGGCTTCTTTCAGGATCTTCTTGGCGGTCGTGTTGCCGATCCCAAAAATGTAGGTCAGCGCGATGACGATTTGCTTGCCGCGGGGCAAGTCAACACCTGCGATACGAGCCATATGATGACACCTCCTAATTTAGTGAATTATGAACCTTGGCGTTGCTTGTGCTTTGGGTTAGCAGAGCAGATGATCATGACGCGGCCATGCCGACGGACGACCTTGCAGTGCTCGCACATCTTTTTAACAGATGGACGTACTTTCATGATTGATTAGCCTCCTCTTGGAAAAACGCAGCGAGAACTGCGCTCTGGTCTGGCAATACGCGCAGCCGGCAGAACCGGCTGAACGCTTTACTTGAAACGGTACGTGATCCGGCCCTTGGTCAGATCGTATGGAGACAATTCAACGGTCACCTTGTCGCCTGGCAAGATGCGGATGTAGTGCATCCGAATCTTCCCGGAGACATGGGCAAGAATCGTTGCCCCGTTTTCAAGTTCGACTTTGAACATCGCGTTCGGTAACGTATCGACCACGGTGCCCTGGATCTCGATCACATCGTCTTTTGCCACGAAATAAATTCCTCCTAATTGTCTGGATCACACGCGAAAACGCGGTGAGGGCAAGCCCTCAGCGCATACCGCGACATTGTATCATAAATCGACCCGTTTGAAAACAGTCAGGCCGTGGCTGCAGGCTAGTTGAGTTTTTTCAAGACCGCTTGGATGTCAGCGAACACCAGGTCGATGTCCTGATCCCCGTTGACGGTGAAGAGCAAGTCGCGCTTTTGATAAAAATCAATCAGCGGCGTGTTCTCCTCGATGTTGACCTTCAGGCGATTCTTCACCGTTTCCGGCTTGTCGTCATCGCGCTGGAAGAACTCGTGGCCGCCGCAGCGGTCGCAAGTTCCCGGCACCTTGGTCGGGTTGTACAACTTGTGGTAAGTCGCTCCGCAGTTGCTGCAGATGTAACGGCCAGACAGCCGCTCCACCAGCACTGCTGGTTCAACGTCGATGTTGATCACGGCGTCAAGCGGCTTACTTAAGTCCTGGGTGATGGTTTCAAGCGCTTCGGCCTGAGCCAGCGTGCGCGGAAACCCATCAAGCATGAAGCCCTGATCGGTATCCTTTTGCGCAAGCCGCTCCTTGACCATGCCTTCAACGACCGAATCTGGAACCAGCTGACCTTGATCAATAAACCCCTTGGCCTGCTTGCCCATCTCCGTGCCGTTTGCCATCGCTTCGCGGAACATGTCCCCGGTACTGATGTGGGCGACGGGATACGCATCTTCGATCCGCTCCGCCTGCGTGCCCTTACCAGCGCCTGGCAGTCCCATTAAAATGAGATTCATGGTTTCCTCCTAATTCTTCACGAGGTCGTCGCGGATAAACCCGACGTACTCGCGCTTCATCAGTAACCCATCGAGCTGGCGGACCAGTTCGATCGCCGTCATGACGACAATCAGTAGGCTAGTTCCACCAAGGCCAATGCTTTGAGGCAAGCCCCAAAGGTTCGCTGCCAGCTGTGGCAGCAGGGCCACGAAGCCGAGGAACAACGCCCCGACCGTCGACAGCCGCATCAGCACGCGAGAAAGATACTTTTCAGTTTCCTTCCCGGGCCAAACGCCTGGGATATACGATCCTTGCTTGGTCAGATTCTCCTGCACTTTTTCCGGGTTAACCTGGACAAAAGCATAGAAGAACGTGAACAGGACGATCAGGATCGTATAAATGATGACGCCTGGCGTGCTTTGCATGTTGAAGACCTTGGTCATCGTGTCATACCAGCCTTGGCCTTGGAACCGTTTGGCGAAGGCCATCAGAATGGTTTGCGGCGTGATGATGAACGAACTGGCAAAAATGACAGGAATGACCCCAGCCACGTTGACCTTCAGCGGCAGGTAGCTTTCACTACCGGAAGCCGCCACCCGGCGCGTGTACTGAATCGGAATCTTGCGGTTGGCCTGCTGAACCCAGGTGACAAACGTCACGACCAGCAGGACCACAATGGCCAGTGCAACCAAGAACAAAATGCCCTGCCACCGATCAGCGGCGGCGTTGTTCGTGATGTTGTCCTTCCACAGGGAAGCCAGCCCACTTGGCAGGCGGGCAATGATACCGGCAAAGATGATCATTGAGACCCCATTACCGATCCCTTTGTCCGTAATCTGCTCACCCATCCAGGTCAGGAGCATGGTGCCCCCAGTCAGAATGATGCCGATGATCACGTAGGTGGTAATCGTCGGATTGGCGACCAGCCCCAGCGCGGAAAGCTGCTGGAACCCGGCCGTGATGCCGACTGCCTGGAAGAAGCCGAGGAAAATGGTCAGGTAACGGGTGACTTGGTTCAGCTTACGCCGGCCAACTTCCCCTTGCTTACCCCATTCCACGAACTTCGGCACAATATCGGTCTGCAACAGTTGAACCACAATTTGAGCCGTAATGTACGGAGAGACCCCCATTGAGAAGATCGAATAGTTGGCCAACCCGCCACCGGAAACGGTGTCGAGCAGGGAGATCAAGCCGGTCGATCCGACCTGCGTCAAGGCCTTAGCATTAACGCCAGGCACTGTGATCTGCGCCCCTAGTCGATAAACCAGCAAAACGCCCAAGGTAAAGAGGATCTTGTTGCGGATATCCTTGACCTTAAATGCGTTAACGAGGGTTTTCAGCATTAGATCACCTCAAGCGAACCGCCTGCTGCTTCGACTGCGCTCTTGGCAGTTTCGGAAGCCTTGTTAACTTTAACGGTCAGCTTCTTGTCCAGCTTTCCGTTACCCAACAGCTTAACGCCGTCTTTTTCGTTTTTAACTAAGCCGGTTTCGACCAACAGAGTTGGTGTTACTTCCGTGCCTTCGTCAAACCGGTTGAGGTCTTCAACGTTCACGATGGCAAAGACTTTGCGGTTGATGTTCTTGAAACCGCGTTTTGGCATCCGCCGGAACAGTGGCATCTGGCCACCTTCGAACCCGAGCCGGGTCTTGCCGCCCTGACGAGCCAATTGGCCCTTAGTCCCTTTGCCGGCCGTCTTACCCTGACCGCTAGAAGTCCCGCGGCCAACACGCTTCCGTGCTTGACGCGCACCGTCATTTGGCTTTAATTCGTGTAACTTCATTCGTGTGGCACCTCCTTTTTGCGAAATAGATTAATCCTTGACTTCTTCAACGGAAACCAAGTGGGAGATCTGGAAGATCGCACCGCGTGTTGCGTCGTTGTCAGGCTTCACGACTGAGCTGTTGACACGGCCCAGACCCAATTCCTTAACAATCTTGCGTTGCTTTGGCAACCGGTGAGCAGCACTGCGGGTCAATGTAATTTTTAATTGCGCCATGATGTGCCCTCCTAGTTTTGTTCTTGCAAGTGCGATACTGATACGCCGCGGAGTCCAGCCACTTCCTGAACGGTCTTGAGCTGAGTCAAGGCGTCCATCGTCGCGCGAATCATGTTGATTGGCGTGTTACGGCCAAGAGACTTGCTAGTCACGTCTGAGATCCCAGCGAGTTCCATAACGGCACGAACCGCGCCGCCGGCAGCAACCCCGGACCCTTCAACGGCCGGCTTAAGCAAAACTTCACCGGCGCCGAAGTGACCAATCGCTTCGTGAGGAATCGTGGTACCAACGATCGGCACTTCGATCAGATTCTTCTTGGCGTCGTCGACCGCTTTGCGGATCGCTTCTGGCACTTCCTGGGCCTTACCGGTCCCGAAGCCGACGTGGCCGTGCTTGTCGCCAACGATTGCAATACTTGCAAACCGACGACGACGACCACCTTTGACAACTTTGACAACTGGGTTGATCGATACGACGCGGTCTTCCAAGTCGAGTTGGTTTGGATCAATGTATGATGCCATGGATTGGTTTTCCTCCTTCTTTGTTAGAATTCAAGGCCGTTTTCGCGAGCCGCTTCAGCGAGCGCCTGCACGCGACCATGATAGAGGTAACCACCACGGTCAAAGACCACTACTTTGTGACCGGCGGCAACAGCGCGCTTAGCGACCAATTCGCCAACCTGCTTTGCCTGCTCGGTCTTGTTTGCGTCATCAGATACTTCTTTATCGAGAGTGGAGGCACTTGCTAGCGTCACACCCGCTACGTCATCAATTAATTGCGCGTAGATGTTTTTATTTGAACGGAAAATGTTCAAGCGTGGGCGCTCGCTCGTACCAGAAATCTTACCCCGGACGCGTGCGTGACGCCGTTGCCGGGTCTTGTTTTTATCTGGCTTGGAAATCACAATGTTCACTCCTTTGATTAGCTGCTTGAGGCGGTGATGGATCAGGCGCTCGCACAAAGCGGACGGCCTGATGACGCGGCCCCAGGCGCATAGACACGGGCGATAATCGCCCATACGTTATCAGTAAGACTACTTACCAGTCTTACCTTCCTTACGCCGGACGTATTCGTCGACATAACGGATCCCCTTACCTTTGTAAGGTTCAGGCGAACGAACCGCACGGATCTCGGCGGCCCATTGGCCAACGACCTGCTTAGAGATCCCAGAAACCGTGATCTCCGTGTTGCTTGGCACGTCGAAGTCGATTCCTGCTGGTGGGGTCATCTCAACTGGGTGAGAGTAACCGACGTTCAGGATCAGCTTGTTGCCTTGCTTTTGTGCACGGTAGCCGACCCCGACCAGCTTCATGTTTTTCTTGAAGCCGTCGGTGACACCCACGATCATGTTGTTCAGGTTGGCGCGGGTCGTCCCGTGCAGCGCCTTGAACGAATCGTCGGGACGGTCGAACTTGATCTCGTTGCCGTCTTGCGTCATGGAAATTTCTGGGGCGAAGTGGCGAGTCATCTCACCCTTCGGGCCCTTCACGGTGATGTTTTCGCCGTCGACGGTGACTGTAACGCCAGCCGGCACGGTGATTGCTTTATAACCAATACGACTCACTTGGAGGCACCTCCTTTTTAAAGTTTTATCTTACCAAACGTAGGCGAGTACTTCGCCGCCAACGTTCTTCGCGCGCGCTTCCTTGTCGGTGATCACACCTTCAGGAGTGGAGAGGATGGCGATGCCCAGGCCGTTTAGGACCTTCGGCACAGCGTCAGCCTTCACGTAGGAGCGCAGGCCAGGCTTAGAGATGCGCTTCAAGCCGGAAATGACGCGTTCGTTGTTCTTCCCGTACTTCAGGAAAACACGAATAACGCCTTGCTTGTCATCCTCGATCACTTCGTAATCACGGATGAAGCCTTCTTGCTTGAGGATCTCGGAAATGTTGATTTTCATCTTTGATGCAGGTACGATCAGCGATTCGTGGCGCACCATGTTGGCGTTGCGAATGCGGGTCAAGTAATCTGCGATTGGATCGGTCAAGACCATTGATTTAACCTCCTTTGACTGGGTTTCGGTTTACCAGCTAGCTTTGCGCATACCAGGAATTTGACCGGCATGAGCTAATTCACGAAGGCAAATCCGGCAGAGTTTGAACTTACGGTAAACAGAGTGCGGACGACCACAACGTTGGCAGCGTGTGTATTCTTGCACTGCGAACTTTGCAGGCCGGTTGTTTTTCACGATCATCGACTTCTTAGCCAAGTGTGACCCTCCTTTATTTAGCGAAAGGCATGCCGAGCTGCTTCAGCAGTTCGAGGCCTTCCTCGTCAGTATTTGCAGTCGTAACAATGACCACGTCAAGGCCGCGAACGCGGTTGACCTGATCGTAATCAATTTCAGGGAAGATCAATTGTTCCTTCAGGCCCAGGGTGTAATTGCCCCGGCCGTCGAAGGACTTAGGAGAGATCCCGTGGAAGTCACGAACACGTGGCAGGGAGACATTGATCAGCTTGTCCAGGAAGTCATACATACGCTCGCCGCGCAGGGTGACCTTGGCACCGATCGACATGCCTTCACGCAGGCGGAAGTTCGCGATGCTCTTCTTCGCCTTGGTGATCAGCGGCTGTTGCCCGGAGATCTGCGCCATTTCGGCAACGGCTTCGTCCATGAGCTTGGCGTTTTGTGTTGCATCGCCGACCCCCATGTTCAAAACGATCTTCTCAACATGCGGAGTCTGCATCGTGCTCTTGTAGTTGAACTTCTCTACCAAAGCCGGTGCGATCTCTTTGTTAAAACGTTCTTGTAAACGATTTGCCATCTGGGATTAGTCCTCCTTCCCGTCAGTTTTTGCAGGAGCAGCAGCAGTGGTCAGTTCCTTGCCAGATTTCTTGGCAATGCGTGACTTCTTGCCGTCCTTGATTTCAAAGCCAACGCGGGTCGGCTTATTCGTTTCTGGATCCAGCAGCATTACGTTAGAAACGGCAATGGCTGCTTCCTTGTCCACGATCCCGCCTTGCGGGTTCGCGTTGTTAGGCTTTTGGTGTTTCTTGATCATGTTGACGCCTTCGACGATGACCTTGTCTGCCTTAAGCAGCACCTTGGTTACCGTACCTTCTTTACCAGCGTCTTTACCACGCATGACCCGAACTTTATCACCAGTCTTGATTTTCATGTCGCACCTCCTATTTGGTCAGAATGATTAAAGGACTTCAGGCGCTAAGGAAACGATCTTCATGAAATCGCCGTCACGCAGTTCGCGTGCGACTGGTCCAAAGATACGAGTCCCCCGTGGGCTCTTGTCCGCGTTGATGATGACCGCGGCGTTTTCGTCGAACTTGATGTACGATCCATCAGTACGGCGGGCACCCGACTTGGTGCGCACGATGACGGCCTTGACCACATCGTGGAGCTTGACAACGCCACCTGGTGTAGCCTGTTTTACAGTTGCCACAACGACGTCGCCGATGTTCCCAGTCTTACGGTATGAACCGCCAAGCACTTTGATCACCAGCAACTCGCGGGCACCAGAGTTGTCAGCGACTTTAAGACGACTTTCTTGTTGAATCACGGGTTGGTCCTCCTTTCAAACGTATTTAAATTAAATACGAACTGCCTTTTCGACCACGTTCAATAAACGGAAACGCTTGTTGCGAGACATCGGACGAGTCTCCATGATCTGAACCAGATCGCCGACTTTTGCGACATTTTCTTCATCGTGTGCATAGTACTTCTTCGAGTACTTCACACGCTTGCCGTATACCGGGTGCGTCTTCGTCGTGTTGACTTGGACGGTGATCGTCTTGTCCATTTTGTCAGAAACAACACGGCCTTGATAAACTTTACGAGAATTACGTTCTGCCAAGGTGATAGTCTCCTTTCCGTTTATTTCTTCAGTGATTGCTGACGCAGGACCGTTTTGATCCGCGCAATGTTCTTGCGCACTTGCTTCAGCCGAGCAGTGTTCTCCATTTGGCCAGTCGCCTGCTGAAAGCGCAGGTTGAACAGCTCTTCTTTATACTGCTTTTCTTTGTCGAGCATTTCCTCTGTGGTTAATGCAGCGATCTCTTTAGCCTTCATTAGATTGCTCAGCTCCTTCCGAACGAGAAATGATCTTGGTACGGATTGGAAGCTTGTTGGAAGCGAGGCGGAGAGCTTCTTTGGCAACGGCCTCAGGCACGCCACCGACTTCAAACATCACTTTTTCGCGCTTTACGACTGCAACCCAGCCGGATGGCGCGCCTTTCCCGTTACCCATACGAACCCCAACACCTTTAGAAGTGTAGGACTTCTGAGGGAAGATCTTGATCCAAACTTTCCCGCCACGCTTCATGTAACGGGTCATTGCAACACGGGCAGCTTCGATCTGACGGTTAGAAATCCAGTGGGATTCCAGTGCCTGCAGGCCGTAATCGCCAAAGTCGACGTTCTTGCCGCCCTTAGCTGCGCCACGCATCTTGCCGCGAAATTCGCGACGGTGCTTCACACGCTTAGGTACTAACATGGGTTACTTTCCTCCCTTCGCAGCTGGCCGGTTTGGCTTATCCGGCAAAATCTCACCGCGGTAGATCCAGGTCTTGATCCCGATCTGGCCGTAGGTGGTGCGAGCTTCTTCCCAGGCGTAGTCAATGTCTGCGCGCAGGGTGTGCAGCGGCACAGTGCCTTCAGCGTAGTGTTCGCGCCGGGCAATATCCGCACCGTTCAACCGACCAGCAGCTTGCGTCTTGATGCCCTTGGCACCGGCACGCATGGTGCGCTGCATCGCCTGCTTCATCGCGCGACGGAAAGCCACACGCTGTTCAAGCTGAGCGGCGATGCTTTCGCCAACCAGCTTGGCATCCAGGTCAGGCTTTTTGATCTCGACGATGTTGATGTGAACCTTACGACCGGTGAGGTCATTGAGCTGCTTACGCAGGCTCTCGACCTGAGCGCCGCCCTTGCCGATAACCATACCCGGCTTTGCGGTGTGAATCGAAATGTTCACGCGGTTTGCGGCCCGTTCGATCTCAATGGTCGAAACAGAGGCGTCCGCAAGCTTTTTGTTGATGAAGTTTCGGATCTTGATGTCTTCGTGCAGGTAAGTGGCGAAGTCTTTTTCGGCATACCACTTGGATTCCCAATCACGGATGACGCCAACTCGGAAACCGATTGGATTAATTTTCTGACCCACGCTTAACCCTCCTTTGTGGCTTTCTCAGCAACGGTCACAGTGATGTGACTCGTACGCTTGTTGATTGGTGATGCTGAACCCTTTGCCCGCGGACGGAACCGCTTCAAGGTCGGGCCTTCGTTAACGAAGGCTTCCTTGACGTAAAGGTTCTGGGCATCAAGGTCAAAGTTGTGTTCTGCGTTCGCGATGGCGGACTTCAGAACCTTGGAAATAATTGGAGAGCCCGCGCGCGGCGTGAAGTCCAAAATGGCAATAGCTTCCGCGACGTCGCGGCCGCGGATCAGATCGATCACTAGGCGCGCCTTGCGAGCCGCGATTCGAACTGTGTTAGCCGTCGCCGTAGCAGACGTGATTTCTTCAGCCATGAATCATGTGCTCCTTTCTTAGCGTGCCGCTGTTTTCTTGTCGTCCTTGGCGTGACCATGGAAGGTCCGTGTCGGAACGAACTCACCCAGCTTGTGACCGACCATATCTTCTGAAATGTAAACTGGGACGTGTTTGCGACCATCGTAAACGGCGATGGTGAACCCGATGAAACTCGGGAAAATGGTAGAACGACGAGACCAGGTCTTGATGACCGTCTTCTTGTCGTTATCCTGCTGCGCATCGATCTTTTTCATCAGATGTGCATCGGCGAACGGTCCTTTTTTAAGACTGCGACCCATTGTGTGACCTCCTTTATTCGGTGTAATTCAAAGTTAAAATTACTTGTTCTTACGGTGACGCACGATGAACTTCTCGGACTTAGCCTTGTGATCACGCGTCTTCTTACCCAAGGTCTTCTTGCCCCATGGGGAAAGAGGTGATGGGCGACCGATTGGTGCTTTACCTTCACCACCACCATGCGGGTGATCGTTAGGGTTCATAACTGACCCACGGACGGTTGAACGGAAGCCCAACCAGCGCTTGCGGCCAGCCTTACCAATGCTGATCAGTTCGTGCTGTTCGTTGCCCACGGCACCGATCGTGGCGCGGTTAACGGCGAGGATCATGCGCACTTCACCAGAGGCCAGGCGAACCGTGACGTACTTGCCGTCGTCGTTCTTACCCAGCAGCTGAGCGGAAGCACCGGCGGAACGAGCCAATTGGCCGCCCTTGCCAGGTTTGAGTTCAACGTTGTGGATCGTGGTCCCATCAGGAATGTTCTTCAGCGGCATTGCGTTGCCCGGCTTGATGTCGGCAGTCTCGCTGGAGACGATCTTGTCGCCAACCTTCAGACCCTTCGGCGCGAGGATGTAGGACTTAACCCCATCTTCGTAGTGAAGCAGTGCAATGTTTGCGGTCCGATTCGGGTCGTATTCGATCGCCTTAACGGTCGCGACCACGTCGTCCTTGTTCCGCTTGAAGTCGATTGTCCGGTAATACTGCTTGTGGCCGCCGCCGCGATGACGCACGGTGATGTGACCTTGAGCATTACGCCCAGCAGTGTGGCTCTGACTTTCAAGCAGCGTCTTTTCCGGCTTGGTCTTGGTGATCTCGGCAAAGTCTGAACCAGACATGTTCCGCCGGCCGTTTGACGTTGGTTTGTATTTAATGATGCCCACGCTTGTTTCCTCCTATCTAAAAGTTTTTAGTCTTCAAAAATCTTGATGTCTTTAGAATCAGCGGTCAAGGTCACAACAGCCTTGCGGCGCTTGCGCGTATAACCCACAAAGTTCCCTTGGCGCTTCTTTTTACCGCGTACGTTCGCGATGTTGACCTTGGCGACTTGCACATCGAAGATTTCTTCAACGGCACGACGCACAGCAGTTTTCTCGGCGTCACGAGCAACTTCGAAGGTGTACTTCTTGTTGTCCATGTCGGCCATGGTCTGCTCGGTCACGATCGGGCGCAGGATGATGTCGCGTGCTTCAGCCATTATGCCAGCACCTCCTCAATCTTTTGCAGTGCAGATTGGGTCAGGATCAGTTTGTTGTAGTCTACAACATCCAATACGTTGATCCCGTCTGCGGCGATCGTCTTGACGTTTGGCAGGTTGCGTGCAGCCAGGGCCGCATTGTCATTGCCATCTTCAAGAACGACCAGGGCTTTTTCATTGACCTTCAAAGCTGCCAAAGCAGCCGCGAAGTCCTTGGTCTTGGGCTGGTCAAAAGCCAGGCCATCGACCACGATCAGGTCCTTGTCAGCAAGCTTCTGCGCAAGCACAGACTTGATTGCCAACCGAGAAACCTTCTTGTTGATCCGGTAGCTGTATGAACGTGGGGTCGGTCCGAAGACAATCCCACCGCCACGCCACTGCGGACTGCGGATCGAGCCCTGACGAGCCCGGCCAGTCCCTTTTTGGCGCCACGGCTTCTTGCCGCCGCCGGAAACAGCGGAACGGTTCTTAACGGCGTGAGTACCTTGACGAAGGGAAGCGCGTTGCATCAGCACTGCGTCAAACACGGCGTTTTCGTTCGGTTCGATAGCCCAGATCGTGTCGTTAAGATCAACGGTGCCGTTTTCTGTGCCGTCTTGCTTGAATAAAGTAACGTTTGCCATTAGTTATGTCCTCCCTTCGGTTTATTTAGCCGCTGCTTTAACAGCGGAACGGATAGTCACGAACGACTTGTTGGCGCCTGGAACGTTGCCCTTGATGAGGATAACGTTGTGGTCCAAGTCAGCCGAAACGACGGTCAGGTTCTGCATGGTGCGGGTGTGATTACCCATCCGGCCAGGCAGCTTCTTACCCTTGAACACCTTGTTAATGATGGCGCCAAGAGAACCGGGACGACGGTGGTAACGAGAGCCATGGGCCATTGGGCCGCGGCTTTGGCCGTCCTTCTTAATGTTCCCCTGGAAACCGTGTCCTTTGGAGATGCCGGTGACGTCCACGATGTCGCCAGCTGCAAATTCATCGGCCTTGATCTCCTTGCCGACTTCGTAATCGCTAAGCGCTACATCACGGATTTCCTTAATGAAGCGCTTAGGGGTCGTGTCTGCCTTCTTGGCGTGACCGACGCTTGGCTTGTTGCTAAGTACTTCACGCTTGTCACCGTAGCCCAGCTGAACTGCTTCGTAACCGTCAGATTCAACGGTCTTGACTTGCAAGACAACGTTAGGCGTTACATCGATGACGGTCACGGGAACAAGTTCGCCGTTGTCCGTGAAGACTTGCGTCATGCCAATTTTCTTACCTAAGATTCCTTTACGTGCCATGGGTACACCTCCTAGTTCTTATAGATTATAGTTTGATTTCAATGTCGACGCCGCTTGGCAGGTCGAGCTTCATCAGTGCGTCCACAGTCTTCGGGGTCGGGTTAACGATATCGATCAAGCGCTTGTGTGTGCGCATTTCGAACTGTTCCCGAGAATCCTTGTACTTGTGGGGAGAACGAAGCACCGTGTAGATGGTCCGTTCTGTTGGCAGTGGGATCGGGCCTGAGATCGACGCACCTGTGCGCTTTGCGGTCTCAACGATCTTATCTGCTGATTGATCTAGAATCCGGTGTTCGTAAGCCTTGAGCCGGATCCGAATCTTTTGTTTTGCCATTGTGTAACCTCCTTCGTCTATTATCATTAGTAGACTAGCTCCGTGAAAATTTCCGTCATGCCCCCGTGGCAAAGCGGCCGGGCGTGTCGCAACCTCTCACATCCACGCTATCCTGACCCAACCATGGGCCAAAAGTGCACAGTCTGCCCTTAAGCAAACAGCACTCTTGATAGTATACAAAAAAGCCCCCGGTATAGCAAGGCTTTTCTGCGAATTGGTGAAACTTTTTCAGCGTGTAAAAGCGATGAGACCGGCCTTTATTCGGATCCATGACGAAACCTACACAATGGTTTTTCAGGTTGGCAGGTTGTCTTGACAGGATGCTTTCAGGTCCGTACAGTGAAGCTAATCATTTGCAGGAGGAAAAAATATGCCAAAAGCTTTACTGATCATTGATTATACAAATGACTTTGTCGCCCCGCAAGGTGCCCTGACTGCTGGTGCTCCGGCCCAAGCAATCGAAGGCCGCATCGCTGCCCTGGCCGAACAGTTTCGGGCGGCGGGTGATTTTGTTTACCTGCCGACCGACGTGCACGTTCCAGGTGACCCGTACCATCCGGAAACCAAGCTGTTCCCGCCGCATAACGTGCGCGGCACCTGGGGCCGGGAACTGTATGGCAGCTTGCAGCCGTGGTACCAGCAGCACCAAGGCGAACAAAACGTCACCCTCTTTGACAAAACGCGGTACTCCAGCTTTGCCGGCACGCCGCTGGACCTTTGGCTGCGTGAGCGGGCGGTTGACGAACTGCACCTCGTGGGGGTCTGCACCGACATCTGCGTGCTTCACACTGCTGTGGATGCTTACAACCTCAACTACCCCATTGTGGTCCATCAAGACGCCGTTGCCACCTTCGTTCCTGGCGGCCAGGCATGGGCACTGAATCACTTCAAAACGGCACTGAACGCCACGTTGGTGTAATCTAATCATCTTTATACTGAATACCGGAGCGGCCTTCAAGGCTGCTCCTTTTTGGTCAAAAAAAGAGCTGCCAGAACCTGGCAACTCTTCTTGCAGCGCGGTGATTAAGCCTCGCCACCGTTTTTCTTGATAATCTCAGCCTGGATCGACTTCGGCACAGCCGTGTAGTGATCGAAGGTCATGGTGAAGGTCCCACGACCCTGAGTCGCAGAACGCAGCGTCGTCGCGTAGCCGAACATTTCAGCCAGTGGCACCATGGCATTGACCAGCTGGGCATTGCCGCGCTGCTCCATGCCTTCAACGCTGCCGCGGCGAGCGTTAATCTGGCCCATGATGTCCCCAAGGTATTCTTCAGGGGCAACGACTTCAACGTGCATGATCGGTTCGAGAATAACCGCACCGGCATCCTTTACCGCGTTGCGCAATGCAAGACTTGCGGCAACTTTAAATGCGGCTTCGGAAGAATCGACTTCATGGTAAGACCCATCATAGAGCTTGGCCTTGACGTCGATCAGTGGGTACCCGGCCAGGACCCCATTCTTCATGGCATCCTTCAAGCCAGCCTCAACAGCCGGGATGTATTCACGAGGCACGACCCCACCGACGATGGCATCTTCAAATTCGAAGCCTTTGCCTTCTTCGTTCGGGGTGAACTCGATCCAAACATCACCATACTGCCCTTTACCACCAGACTGGCGAACAAAACGCCCTTCAGCCTGAGCGGTCTTGGTGAAGGTTTCACGGTACGCGACTTGCGGCTCGCCGATCTTCGCGGCAACCTTAAATTCACGCTTCATCCGGTCAACCATGATGTCCAAGTGAAGCTCGCCCATGCCGGCGATCAGCGTTTCACCAGTTTCTGGGTTGGTCTCGGCCTTGAAGGTCGGGTCCTCTTCAGAAAGCTTTTGCAGCGCAACGTCCAGCTTGTCCTGATCTTCCTTAGAATCTGGCTCGATGGAAACCTGAATCACTGGTTCCGGCACTTCGAGGGATTCGAGGATCAGCGGGTGGTCAACAGAGGTCAACGAATCACCAGTAGTGGTGTTCTTCAACCCGATGGCCGCGGCAATATCACCAGAGAACACTTCCGGAATTTCTTCACGGTGGTTCGAGTGCATCTGCAGCAGACGGCCAACACGTTCACGGTTGTTCTTGGAAGCATTCAGCACATACGAGCCGGCTTCCAAAGTCCCACTGTAGACCCGGATGTAGGTCAGACGACCAACGAACGGGTCAGTCGCGATCTTAAACGCCAACGCCGCGAAATCCTTGTCATCGCCGGCGCGCAGTTCAACTGGCTCGCCGGTGTCGGGATCTTTCGCGTTGTAAGGCTTCACGTCCAGCGGTGATGGCAGGTAGTCAACAACCGCGTCCAGCAGCATCTGCACCCCTTTGTTCTTGAAGGCAGAGCCCGCAAGCACTGGGAAGAATTCCAGATTGATGGTGGCTTTACGGATGGCGGCTTTGATCTCATCATTTGAGATCTCTTCGCCTTCCAGGTACTTGTCCATGATGCCGTCGTCAACGTCAGCGACCGCTTCAATCAGGTCAGCACGAGCTTGTTCAGCCTCGTCCTTCATATCGTCTGGGATATCAACGACGTCCCATTCGGTCCCGAGTTCGTCTTCGTCGTACAAGTCGGCCTTCATTTCGATCAGGTCGATGATGCCCTTAAAGTTGTCTTCAGCGCCGATTGGCAGCTGAACCGCATGGGCGTTTGCCCCTAGGCGATCGTTCAGGGTCTGCACGGAGTACTTGAAGTCGGCACCAATCTTATCCATCTTGTTGACGAACACGATCCGCGGTACCGCATAGGTTGAAGCCTGACGCCAGACGTTTTCGGTCTGCGGCTCTACGCCGGACTGACCATCCAGAACGGTGATCGCACCGTCAAGGACACGCAGGGAACGTTCAACTTCCATCGTGAAGTCAACGTGTCCTGGGGTGTCGATGATGTTGATCCGGTTGTCCTTCCAGAACGCAGTCGTTGCCGCACTGGTAATGGTGATCCCACGCTCCTGCTCCTGCGCCATCCAGTCCATCTGTGAAGCCCCATCATGGGTTTCGCCGATCTTGTGGATCTTCCCGGTGTAGTACAGGATACGTTCGGTCGTGGTCGTCTTACCGGCGTCGATGTGGGCCATGATCCCGATGTTACGGGTCCGGTCCAGCGGAAATTCACGCTTGTTGGCCATGTGAAAAGTTAACTCCTCTCAATAATTGTAACTGTCTAATTTTAGAAAAATGCTGGATAAAAGAAGTGGCTACTATAGCCCAACGGATATAATAGCCAACCTTCTTACCAACGATAGTGAGCAAACGCACGGTTGGCGTCAGCCATTTTATGCGTATCTTCACGCTTCTTCACGGCCGCCCCGGTGTTGTTCGCGGCGTCCATGATCTCACGTGCCAAACGCTCGTCCATCGTGTGCTCACCGCGGGCGCGGGAGTACTGCACGATCCAGCGCAGACCCAAGGTCGTGCGCCGGTCCGGACGAACTTCGATCGGCACTTGATAGTTAGAACCGCCGATCCGGCGCGCCTTAACTTCAAGTACCGGCATAACATTCTTCATCGCTTCTTCAAAGACGTCGACTGGCTCGTTGCCAGTTTCCTTCTTGATGATGTCGAAGGCGTCGTACAGGATCGTCTGCGCCTTGCCGCGCTTCCCATCGACCATCAAGTGATTGATCAAGCGAGTGACCAGCTTAGAATTGTAAACTGGATCAGGTAAAACATCGCGTTTTGTAACATTGCCTTTACGTGGCATGCTGATTGCCTCCTCTTCCTAAATACCGCACAAAGCGGATAGTGACTACTTCTTCGGACGCTTTGTACCGTACTTGGAACGGCTCTGCATACGGCCGTCAACGCCGGCGGTATCGAGGGTCCCACGAATGATGTGGTAACGGACCCCAGGCAAGTCCTTTACACGGCCGCCGCGGATCAAAACAACCGAGTGTTCCTGCAAGTTGTGACCGATCCCAGGAATGTAAGCTGTGACCTCAATGAGGTTCGACAGACGAACACGAGCGTACTTACGCAAAGCTGAGTTTGGCTTCTTCGGTGTCATAGTGCCGACACGAGTGGCCACCCCACGCTTTTGCGGTGCTGGGTTGTTGGTCAGCGACTTCTTCTTACTGTTGTAACCGAAGTTCAGGGCTGGAGAGTCCGACTTCGTTACCTTACTTTTACGACCTTGGCGTACCAATTGGTTAATGGTTGGCATTCTAAGGTTCCTCCTTCCTAATTCTGACAGATATACAGTTTAAGTCCACACATCCAGGCGGTTCTTTTTTTGAAATAAAAAATGGCCGGCCCAGCGGCGAAGTGGTATTTCACCAGCTCGACGTCCGGGCAAACCCGAATTGACTGGAAAAAAGCACCTTTGATAGTGTACTATCTTCGCCCAGAGCATGTCAAGGAGAACTCCCATCGTTTGCGGAATGTTTTCTGTGGGGGTGAAGCCATGCTGACTCTTACTTACCTCGTCCTTAGCGCGGGCCTAATTGCCTGGCCACGGCAAGAAGGCAGCGGCCGGTTTCTGCAAGGCGTGCTGCTGGGTCTGGGGCTGCTGGTGCTAACCAGCTGGCACAGTGCTTTCATTCTACTTGGGTTGACCTACTTTGGCCAGTGGGATCTACACCAGCGCCTGGTGCCGGCGCGGCTGTTTGACGGCTGGTGCCTCGTGATCGCCGCGACCACGCCGGAGCTGCACTGGGCCGTGGCCGCCTCTTGGCTGCTCGGCCTGGGGGTCTTGAGCCTGGCCACCGCAGGGATAGGCAGCGCCGACGTGCTCGCCATCGCGGTGCTGGCACTCGGCCTAAACCTGACAGACAGCCTCTTACTGGTTCTTGCCGCCTGCCTGTTTGGCCTCGCCCACTACCTCCTGCGATCAGGGTCAGTGCCGCTGCTTTTTCACCGTAAGCACCCAATAACCGACCGCCTGGCAAACTAAGAAAGGGCGTAATCCGCATTCTCGGATTACGCCCCTTCGTTGTTCAAGCAATCTCTTGTTTTGATGGCTTCAGATACTGATTCCAAGGTAAATAAGACTCAG
>NZ_BOLU01000034.1:0-18195 GCF_016861825.1 Lacticaseibacillus sp. 866-1
GGCGTCGCCTTGGTGATCAGGCCGGTCGCTTCATCGGTCGTGATATTCCAAGTAACAGCAGGTTGTGTGACCGCCTGCGGCGCTCCTGTCTTAGAGCCGTCCACGGTATACACGATAGTCCGCGTTGTTCTCAGCGTTGAAGCTGCCGTCTTGTGCTTCAGGTGGATCACGAAGCTGTTCTTGTTAGCATCATCGGTCAACATATACGACACTTTGCCATTACTTATTGATGGTTGGTTTGGCACCAAAACATAATGCTCCGGAACCGTGATATTATAAGTCCCAGTAGCCCCATTGGCAGCATCTAAGCTAACAGGATCACCAACTTTTGACCCGTTATTGTCATCGTCAACATAAGTTACCTGACCAGAAACGACAGTCGGTTTTGTTTCTATTTCGTACTGAACAATGTCACCGTCAAAATCATACTTAGCCACTTGGCCAAATGCTGCAGTGCCATTAGGATGATCCTGATCATAATCCTGACCGCCATTCCCTGTATTTAGAATTTTACGGCTATTAGCAACTAAGTGATAGCCCGTGGGAATTAAGGCCTCATCCGTCGCATTTAAGGTCTGCGGAAAATCAGTCTCCGCCATCGTGTCCTGACCATCTTTATAATTTTTTGTCAGGTCTGGCAGTTCGATATATTTATCGTCTCCAGTATCAGCCTTATAGTGCAGCCGGGCTGTTACGGTATCCGTACCAGTAATATTGATTTGAGCAGCTTGGCCTTTGCCAGCAATGAGGCCTGGTGCACCAGCAGAGTAAAATGCTGTCTGTAAATAACCTACCTTGCCATTGTCATCCCAAAGAGTATCGTCTGTTCCCGGTATTTCAACCCGCCCAGTTTCTGTCCGACTAGGAATCGTCCCCACGTTGATCATGATGGACTTAATCGCACTCCAGTCTGTCACCATGGATTCGGGAACATAACCGTTAGGGCTAGAAGGATTTGGATTTATGGTTGCACGTTCTGTCGAGTACAAAACGACTCCGGACAGCGGATCTCCATTGGCAAAAGTCGTCGGCAGTTTGACTGGCCCGGTCAGCTTGAAAGTATATGTTGACCCCTGATCATCATCTTTTTGTGGCAGGTTAATGACTTCCGACGAGTTAGTAGCGGCAGAGCTTGTCGCGTCAATCATATTCACGTAAAAATTCTGCGCTTTATCACCGTGAATGTCTGAATTACCCTGAGCAGCTGGTGACCCATCCTGATTACCCTGCGCTAACGAGGCAGCAAGACGGGCATCGGCCATGTCAATTGTCCACTTCTCGGAAAGATAGGTAACAGTATTCGCATGAATAACTTTCGCTAAAATCGGGTCTTTCACTACCTGCAACCCACTCTGAAGAGGTGTAGTCGGCGAATATATCAGTAATTGAACCGGATATTTCCCTGCAACATCATCTGGAAGATTGTCAAAGAAAACATGCGCATACGAATTAGTAGCTTTTGAGGTGTCGACCCAAACGCCAGTACCGGAATAATCAAAAGTAAATAGAGTGCGACCATCAGTTAAACCCGTAGTCGTTACTTTAGCGCCCTTAACCGACTCCTCATCAACAAATCCGTGAAGTTGTGGCGGCAGCACTGCATACAGGATTGGCTCTTTAATCAGATTGGTTGTCTGCCCATTAGAGCCGGTATACTGCAAACTCACTTCACCGGATTTACTCTGACCGGGGAACGTAGATTTTGACTCAGCAGTCTTATTTATATAGCCAGTGACATGTGCCTGAAGTCCCACAACAGTCTGTTTAAATGAAACTGGCGTGATAGAACTGTTGCCGGTCACCTTTAAAGACATTGTGGTGGTTAAAACATCACCGACTTTGACTGGATCACCATTGTCATACGTTTTAGACAGAGTGCCCAGAAGAAACATCCCATCCACCGGTTTACCATATGAATCTTTATTTTCAGATCGAGCGCCAGGAGCCAATAAATTAGGCGTCAGTTCAATCTTGCGAATTGCTGATTTAGCAGTTGGTTTAATAGTACCGCCAGCAGCCACTGTGCCAGTCTCAACTGAGTTGTCAGCCAAGGTAAGCTGATAACTATAGGAAGTCGTGCCAGGTAGATAGGCCGCCGTTCCATCAATCTGTTCAGATGGCACCTGTAGACCTGTGGCATCAAAACCGTTAGGTACACCAATCGTAAATGTTGCATTTGTTTGCGGTGCAGCACCTTGATAATCAAAGGAAAATTTGTTGAGGTAATAAATTGGCTGATTGGTCTCATCTTCAGTAGCAAGAGTCAGCTTATCCGCAGTAGGCGACCCATTACCCTTGACTTCAGTCTCCCCTTTAATCGTCAAACCACTGTCATCGCCATCGCCAGAAGGTAGCATTGTTTCCGTCCAAGGCGTTTTTGCGGTCGCTGTCAAAGTTGGCGCATCATCGCCATCACCCAGCTTTTGAATCAGCGTGGCTGGTCCCGGAGCAACTAACGGCTTGGGGTCAGGGTTCGGCGACACAGCATATTTACCGGCAAGTAAATATGGAGCGCCCCACCCTTGATTGCCACTGCCTTTTGGCACAGTAATCACAATGTTAGTACCAGCACCACCGGGTTGAGCAATTGTCGTGTGATCCTTAAAATTATTCAGTTGAGCCGTCATATCCGAATCCAAAGTAAAACCGGTCGGCACGGGAATCGTTATCGTGGTCCCATAGTTGACTGCCAAATTGACTTGGGAGCTTGGGCTGCCAGTCTCATCCTGCTTGCCGTTTTGTTCGGGAGTGGTGAACTGATAAACATATTCAGTATCCGGTAACAGACTGCCAATGCTGTCATCATCGTCGCCTGCTGGGTACTGGCGTTGAATTGGATTAATGGCGATGTTCGGTTTTACCGTTTGTGTCATGGTAATTATCTTCTGGTCTTTACCATTAACATCGTATTTAATCTGACTAGTCGACGTACCAATGTCTTTCATCGGTCCGTTGTCGGTATCCTTACTGTTCCCGTAAATGTAAAGAATAAGCTTCTGAGTGACACTCGCATCGGCAGTAAAGGTGTTCGTAATAACCCAGTTTCCTTGGTCATCCTGCTTCCGAGCGGTAGTCCCCACCGACGCTGGTATTGGCTCAGCCTTGGAGCCATCGAAGCCCCAGGAATTGTTGCTGGCTGGAATCGTAATTGTGAAGACGTCACCGGCATGACCAGACATGTTAAATAGAGCCGTCATGTCTTTCGTGACACCTGAACCGACCCCAACGTTGGTCGAAGGTATGTCTAAAGTGGCACTAGCGGTGGAAGCTGTTGGTGCTTCTTGAGTGTCTGCCTGCACCGCAACAGCATCAACCTGCGTCTTCGTCTGCACTGGGGCCTGCTGTACATCAGCTGCCACGGTCTGCTTTTGTGCAGAATGTTCCGTTGCAGCAGAACCTGCATCAGTTGCTGTTCCTACGGGTTGACTAGTCACCTGAGCAGACGAATCATTTTGGGCTTGAACCGGCGCTGACTGTGTCTTAGCTTTCTGGTGAGTCTGTGTTGTCGAAACAGCTGGCGTTTGAGCTACTGTCTGAGTATCGGCCTGACCAGACTGATCAGCTTGAGCAGGCGTAGTGACCTGCTTGGTTGCAGCTTTAGTGGCGTCAGTAGCTGGCGTATCGGTGGGTGCAGACTTCACACTGCTTTGCAGCACTGCTGACGCGCTGGGCTTCACAGCTGTACCACTTTCCGTAGCAGGCGCACCATCAGGAGTTTCCGTCGTTGCCGCATGCGCAGTCAGCGGCTGTTGAAAATACATAGAACCCGCAAACAGCATCGAAATCCCCGCGACTGCCCATAGCTTTCCGCGCTTATACAGCTTATAATGCCGCTTCTCCACGGTAGTATCAGCGGCTAGCCGCTTCATGAGATGTTTATCACCCATAGTTCACTACTCCTTTTTAAACATGAAAATCCAGATTTCCTTTATACGAACCTATAATAACCCATTTTATTACGTCTTTGTCTGTCAAAATAGCATATTCAGACTTCGAAATATGAATTTTGGGGTGTCAAGTCCCCATGCCGTAAGGGTTTGCGCCGTTAACCAAATTAACAAATTTTTTGTTCAGTGTCACACAGTAAGGCCTTTACCAATTCGACCTTCTCTTGCCGGCTGCCCTGTAGAACCCGTATCAAGGCATCTGCCGCTTTAAGCCGAAAATGGATTGAGCCAAATGGTTCGTGAACAACGCCTCATGTCAAGCACTCAAAATAATCACCACAGCATTCACACCATTGTACACACAAGTCTTGAGTATTGATTATGATAAATACCTATTCAGAGTCAAAAGAGACCGGCTTCCGTTAGAAAGTCGGTCTCTTTTGCTTACCAGCTGCCGCCGAAGCCGCCGCCACCGGAAGCACCACCACCGCCGCCGGCGCCAAAGCCGCCACCACTGGAAGTCGGTGCGCTGGCATGAACGTAATTGGCAGTCACCCACACCGGCATGCCGGACACGCCGGTCTGCTCGATTCCTGGGTCGCGCTTATGCTTTAAGATGACAGACCAGAGCTTCATCAGTTTATCATCGCTCAGTGAGGCATCCTCGGCGTGACATGAGCAAAGAATTCCTGCCACACGTGACTGGCCTCTTCGGGCTTCGCGTCGCTGAAACGGATCCACTTTTCAAAGCAGTCCTGGTAAGCCCCGACCTTACGCTGCTCAGCGTCGGTGTGGTCCTTGATCGTCGTGAGGGCCGGCAGTCGCCCTGGCCGTTCAGTCTCGTCGGTCAGTACCGCCGCCAGACTGGATGCGGTGGCCAGCTCCGCCGCCGGCCACTTATCGTCAGTCATGCGGTCGTCTTGCACCTTGTAGTAGTAATACGGCAGCGGTCCGAGCTGCGGTGCGGCCGCTAGCCACTTGATGTAGTCACGGCGGATCAGCTTGGCGAAAGCGGCGTTCAAAGCCAGCTGCCGGCTAAACAATTGCCAGCCCCCACCAGGCACCTTGTTCGGATTGATGGCGATGCCGGCTTCGTGCAGCTGCTGAAGGATGGGAAAAGTGTCCGGCTGACCATCCAGCGTCCGGCCGATCCAGTTGCGTAGCAGAAAGAACCGCGCCGCCATGCCCACCATCATCAGAACCCAGACCCAGATGATGCCGACGATGATGGCATTTTGCAGCCGCTCGTGCGCCCGGTGCCGGCCAATATCGGCTGGGGTGTAAATGGCGCTTTGGTGCCGCTGAACGCGGTGAACAGTGTTGTTAACAATAGCCGCGATGGCCTGGTCGTACTGGTCAGCGCGCAGCTGATTTTTCACGTGATCCGTCACGATTTCATCGGCCGAGCCGTCCGGCACCACCGGCTCAAGCCCGTATCCGACCTCCAGCCAGTAGTGGTGCTCCTTGGGCTCGATGGTGAGCAGCAATCCGTTGTCCCAGTCGGCGTGGCCAAAGCCGTACTTTTTGAACTGTTCGTTGGCGTAGTCCTGCAAGTCGTCCTCGTCCTTGCCCGACGTGACGATCACCGCGATCTGCGGCTTGCCCTTGATCCGCTGAAAAGCACGGTAGTTCGCGCTGTACAGAGCCTGCTGCGTGTGCGCACCAATGACCTCTTGCGGATCGCGGTACCACTCCTGCGTCTGCTGAATCTGCTTGTCGGTCAGGCTCGCCGCCTGCACCGGGTGCCCAATCCCCAGCATCAGTACTAGGCCTAGCACCAGACTGAGCCAAAGTCCCCATTTTTTCATGATGATATCCTCCGTTGATACCTACAGTCTACTGCGGCAGACCACGGGCGGCCACCAACTTTAGGCCGAAAAAAATGCCCACCTTCTCAGGTAGGCACTGATCACACGCAAGGATTAAGCCTGGTACCGAGATTCCCCGTTCAGGTATGTCTCAGACAAACTCATGTCTGGGTTCAGGACCAGGAAGTCGGCGTCGCGGCCCGGCAGGATGCTGCCGCAGGTCGCGTCGATCTTCGCGGACTTGGCCGGGACGTACGCGCCCATGTTGATGGCCTCTTCCGGCGTTGCGGCGTTCCAGTCAACAACGTTCTTGATGGCGTCCTTGAGTTGCAAGATGGAACCCGCGAGGTTGTGGGTCTCGTCCTTCAGGCGCGCGGTGCCATTGGCGACCACGACCGGGAATTCACCCAGCATATAGTCGCCGTCCGGCTGCAGGCCGGCGGACATGCAGTCGGTGACCAGCGCAATGTGCTCGGCAGTCTTCTCGCGGACCAGCACGGAGATGACTTCAGGCCGGACGTGGTGCCCGTCGGCGATCAGTTCGTCGTCAACGTTTTTCAGGTACATCGCGGCGCCGACCATGCCAGGCGCGCGGTGGTTCAGGCCGCTCATCGCGTTGAAGGTGTGGCAGAACATGCTCGCGCCGGCCTCGATGCAGGCCTTGGCCTGTTCGAAGGTCGCGCTGGAGTGGCCCAGGGCAACGACCTTGCCGTCGTCGCCAGCCATGTGGCGGATGAATGGCACGGCGTTGTCGCGCTCAGCGGCCAGGGACATTTTTTGCAGCAGGCCCTTGGCACTCTTTTGCCATTCGTCGTATTCGTCGATGGACGGGTCGCGGAAGTACTTCGGGTTCTGCGCGCCCTTGTGCTCCTCGGTGAAGAATGGGCCTTCAAAATGAATCCCCTTGATCTTGGCGCCCTTTTCCTCGCCGGCGTGATCGCCGATGGTTTTGCAGACGTCATTGAGCTGGTCGAATGAGCCGGTCAAGGTCGTCGGCAGCCAGCTGGTAACGCCGGTGCGCAACAGGCCCTCGGACATTTCCTCTAGGCCGGCCCAGTCGTTGTCCATGACGTCGTGGCCCAGCAGCCCGTGAATGTGGGTGTCGACCAGGCCTGGCGCGATCCACTGCTCGCCGTAGTCCTTGATCTCACCGGCCGGCTTGTGGCCGTAACTTGGGATGTACTCGCCAAACTTGCCGTCAGCGGTGACTTCCAGCCAGCCGCCGATTTCGGTGTTGTTCTTCAGGAAAAACTTTGCAGCATGAATGTAGTAGCTCATTGCGTGATCTCCTTAGGTTTGATGTAGAGGTTTACTTCCATTCACCAGTGTAGCACGGTTGCCGGTAGTGGTCTAGGCCAAAAGCTAGCCAGCAGTGCTCTACGGACAGCATAGCACGGCTAGCGGCGAGCGGTCCGGCTCAAGCCTTTGGGGAAAAGGCTCCCCACGATTAGTGAATTAATGTTCGAGATGAATAAATTTGTAATCCCTTGCGGCTCTAGGCAGTTTGCGCATTCTCCAGTATAATACAGAGCGCAGAACAACCAAACTGCGGTGGTATCTTCGCATTCGAAAGAAGGTGAGGCTTATGGCCATTGAGGCCCATAACCTTAAATTCTCAAGAAAGGAGGTACAAGTTTACCCATGATCGACGCGCTGGCGTGGATCATCGACTGGCTCAGCGATAATGCGCTGCCGGTGCTCCGCTGGGCGACACGAGTAATCGTGTGGCTCACGCGGCTTCACCGCGCAGCGAAGAAGCTGAGCAAGTCTTTCGGCCACGGCCGAAAAAAAGGGTAAACTAATAGCCGCGTTGACTTTTAGCTGGGTCTGACGCGGCTATTGGTTAAATGTCGGCCACCAAAGAATGGTGTTCTGCAGGGGCGCCCTTCCCGGCGTCCTTTTTGCTGTCCTTATTATATCATGGACGCGCATTCGCGAAAAGAAGCTGAGCAAGTCTTTCGCCCGCGGCCGGAAAAGGCCGTAAACTCATTGCCGCGTTGACTTTTTAGCAAGAGCTCTACGCGGCTAATTAGTTGAATGTCGGCCACCAAAGATTGGTGTTCTGCAGGCGAAGCGTTTGGCAGCACGCCTTCCTGCTGTCATCATTTTACCATGGTGCAACAAATCTCAACAACGAGTGATCACGCCTGCTTGAAGACCTTCTCGTACAGTTCCGTCACCGGATCATCGTTGTTGGTGGCGTCGAGCACCAGCCCGGCCGCGTGCTTGACCGCTGGGATGCCGTTGGATACGGCAACGCCCAGGCCGACCTGCTGGAGCATGCTCAGGTCGTTGGAGTTATCACCCAGCGCGATGATTTCGTCCTTTTTGATGCCAATCTGCTCGCCCAGCGCGATGGCGGCCTTGCCCTTGTCGATCGCATCGGGGTTGAACTCGACGTAGCGGTTGGATGAGTAGGTCACGGTCAGTGGCGCCTTAATGGTGTCCTCGACTTTTTCGTAAAAGCGGCGGCGCACACCGAAGTCCAGATGCTGGAAAATCACCTTGGCGATGGGCTGGTCCTTGAATTGGCTGAGGTCTGGCGCCGAGAACTGCTGGAAGTCGACGCCGCGGTTTTCGAGGTAGTCGCGCTCCGGCTCGTTGATGTTGGCCACGTAAACGTGATGGAAGGTGTAAACATGCGCGCAGAGGTCGCCTTCCGCCATCGCTAGGCGGTAGATTTGGTCGGCGATGTCAAAATCTAGCGTGTGCTGCACGAGGATGTGGTTGTCCTTGTTTTCAACGATCGCGCCGCCGTTATAAGAGATCACATACTGGCCGGCCAGGTCCTTGGTGCCGATGGTCGAAAGTAGCGGCTGGACGGACGCGAAGCCGCGGCCGGTGTTGGGCACAAACTTGACGCCCTCATCGCGCAGCTTGTGAATCGTCTCGACGTCCTTTGGTGACACCGACCCGTCGTCTCGCAGCAGGCTCTCGTCCAAATCGCTCACGATCATCTTATACATGCAACCAGCCCCTCATCTCTTCGTGTTAGTTTTATTGTACCGCAGCACCGAAGCGAAAAAGGCTAAGACTTGGTCACAATTTTGCCGCATTCGCCCACTATAGTAGTCAGTATCGAAACAAGCCTCCAACCTGTTTCGCCCTGCGTCGATGCTGCCTCTAACTCCGTCGGCGCGCTTTTTTCTCCTTGAATTTTTAAATTGAACAAAACAAAATATTCCTTACTTTTTACGTCACACTTTCTTCACATTCCGATATTAGTATGAACAACATAGAAGCGAGCGAACAACTCGTTCCTATCCAAACCCTACTTTTTCATTTTTACTCCTCCAAAGTAAAAATTCGGCAGTGCGCTCCCCCAAAGCGCGCTGCCATCCCTACCCCAATTAGCCGTCGGCCCCCAACCGGCGGCTTTCTTTTGCCAAAAATTCACATTTCACCGCAAAACCTGCAAGGTGCTGTCACTAATTCTTCACAGACCCTCTGTAGTATTAACACCATAGAAACAAGGCAAACTTGCTTCTATCCCATACCCCAATCTTCATATTTACTCCTCCTAGAGTCTCATCCCCCCAAAGTGAGACTCAACCCCCAAACTTTTGCCGCCGGTCCCCCAACCGGCGGCATTTTTTGTGCAAAAGAAAAACTGCAACCAGCTCGGTGTGCAGTTTCTATTTGAAAATTAGTCTTTCTTGGCCTCGTCCACCAGTTGCTGCTGAAGGTCCGCCAGCTTCTGGGTCACGTACACGGTGTAGGTGTCCGGATTGACCAGGCGCTGGGTCTCAATCGGCAGCTCGCTGAGCTTGGCCTTGGCGTAGCGCTGAATTTCAAACACGTCGCTTGGCGCCGGCTGATTCAGCGGTACCCGCGCAGCCAGCGGTTCGGCGTCGAAGGCCTTAAGCACGATACGCTTGGAGGTGAGCAGCGGGTTACTGTTGACCACGGCCAGCGGCGCTTCCAGCTTTTCGTCGGCCAGTGCGATGACATCGGCAAAAGCCTCATGAGTGCCCGGTGTGTACAGGCGGTAGGTCTGCTTGATGCCAGGCAGGGTGGTTTTTTCAATCGACGCTGAAACCTTGATTTTTGGCTTCAGGACACCGTTGGTCCGGGTGGCCGCCAGCTTGTAAACGCCGGACAGGACCGGCGACGACGAGCTGGTGATCATTTTCTCGCCGATGCCGAAGTTGTCCAGCGGCGCGCCTTCACCCAGCAGTGCCGGGATGACATTCTCGTCCAGGGCGTTGCTGGCGGTAATTTTCACGTCTGGGAAGCCGGCGTCGTCGAGCATGCGGCGGGCCGCCTTGGAAAGTCGCGCGATGTCGCCGGAATCGATGCGGATGCCGACCGGTTTATGGCCGGCCGCGCGCAGCTCCTTGAACACCGTGATGGCATTCGGCACGCCGGAATTCAGCACGTCGTAGGTGTCGACCAGCAGCGCCGCGTTGTCCGGGTAGTGCTTGGCCCAGGCGCGAAAAGCGGCCAGCTCACTCGGGTAGGCTTCGACCCAGCTGTGGGCCATGGTGCCGGCCGCCGGAATGCCGAACATTTTGGCCGCGAGCACGTTGGAGGTCGACGCCGCCCCGCCGATGATGGCCGCGCGGGTGCCGTAAATCGCGGAATCTGGCCCCTGCGCCCGGCGCGCGCCGAACTCCATAACTGGCCGGCCCGCCGCGGCAAAGGTGATGCGCCGCGCCTTGGTGGCGATCAGCGACTGGTGGTTCAAAATGTTGAGCAGCACCGTTTCCAGCAGCTGCGCCTGATCCAGCGGCCCTTCGACCGTCATCAAGGGCTCGCGCGGGAACACCGGCGTCCCCTCGGGCACCGCAGACACCGTGCAGTCCAGCTTGAGGTTAGCCAAGTACTGCAAAAAGTCCTCGTCGTACAGCTTCAGGCTCCGCAGGTAGGCAATGTCATCAGGCGAAAAATGAAAATCGCGCAGCACATCGACGGCCTGCGCCAATCCGGCCGCCACCACAAAGCTGCCCTTGTCCGGCACGTCGCGGTAAAAGATGTCAAACACGCCGCGGGTCTGCGGCAGGTCGTGGTGGAAGCCGCCCGCCATGGAAAATTCGTACAAGTCCGTCAGCATTTCTAGATTACGCATGATGATCTCCCTGTCTTGTCAGTAATTAGCTTCAATAATACCACAACGCCGGTACCTTTTTCGCAAGGTAAACGCTAAACTACTCGTAGGAGGCACATCATGCAAGCAACCATCACGCAAATTCTCGCGGCGCTGAAAGCCGCGGACACCATCATCATTCACCGCCACCAAAACCCCGACCCGGACGCGTTCGGCTCCCAGGGCGGCTTGGCGGCCGCTTTGACCGCCGCGTACCCGGAAAAAACCGTCCTCAAGGCGGGTGACCCCGATGCGGGCCTGGCGTGGATCACCACGCCGGATGCCGTGCCGGCTGAAGCCTACGCCAATGCCGTCGTGGTCGTCATCGACACGGCGAACACGCCGCGCATTGCCGGCCCCCATTGGCAGGACGGCAAGCAGCTGATCAAAATCGACCACCACCCGGACCGCGAGTCCTTCGGTGACCTGAGCTTCGTCAACACCGAAGCCTCCAGCTGCTCGGAAATTGTCGCGGACATGATTGCGGCCAGCCCCGACCTGCAGCTCACCAAGCCGGTGGCGGCCATGCTTTACGCCGGCATCATCGGCGACACCGGCCGCTTTTTGTACGACCTGACCACGCCGCACACGCACGAAGTCGCCGCTGACCTCATGCGCACCGGCATCGACGCGCCGGCGATCGGCCGCGCTGAGTCCGACTACTCGCCGGCCATCGCCCATCTTGAGGCGTACGCCCTTGGCAACATGCAGGTCTCCCCGCACGGTGCCGGCAGCCTCTTCGTCACGCAAAAAGTGATCGAAGAGCTCAGACTGCAGCCCGGCGAGGCCCAGGCGGCAGTTTCGACGGTCGGCAAGCTCACCACAGTTTTATCCTGGGTCATGTTCACCGAGCGCGCGGACGGGCAGTGGCGCGTCGAGCTGCGTTCCAAGAACTGGCCGATCAACCACCTCGCAGTCAAGCACGGCGGCGGTGGTCATCCCCTGGCCTCGGGCGCCGTGGCCAAGAACCTCGACGAGTGCCAGCAGATCATTCAGGAGCTCGACGCGCTGAACGCCGAGCAGCAGGCGTAAGTTAACCTTTTGCTAGAACGAAAGGATTAATTATGAAAACTCTCTATCTTATGCGTCACGGCGAGACCTTGTTCAACGTCTACCACCGCATCCAAGGCGCCTCAGATTCCCCGCTGACCGCGCGCGGAATCGCACAAGCTCAGGCGGCCAAGGCTTTTTACGACAAACGCGGCATTCACTTCACCGACGCGGTGTCCTCCACCCAGGAGCGCGCGTCAGACACCTTGGAGCTCATCACCGACCAGCCATACCAACGGCTCAAGGGCATCAAGGAGTGGAACTTCGGCGTGTTTGAGGGCCAAAGTGAAACGCTCAATCCTAAGCATCCCGGCGAGGCCAGCTATGGCACCTTTTTTGCCGAACACGGCTACGGCGGCGAGGCGATGCTGGACGTGCAGAAACGCATGGTGGCCACACTCACTGAGGTCATGCAGCAGTCCAAAGGCGACACCGTCCTGGCGGTCAGCCACGGCGGCGCGATGCACGCGTTCCTGCTGCACTACCTGGCCTGGCCGATGACCGGCTACCAGATTTACACCGGCAACTGCGCGATCCTCGAAATGAGTTTTGACGGCAGCGAATTCCACTTTGTTGCCAGTGACGACCCGCTGCAGGACAACTGATTTGACCGCAAAAATAGCGCCACGACCCGCTGCAAATTGCGGATCGCGGCGCTTTTTGTTCAGCTAGCGAAAATTATTCGTAGCGCAGCGCCGAAATCGGCACCAGTCGAGCCGCGCGGATCGCCGGCAGCGTGCCGGCCAGCACCGCAATCACCGTGATCAAGGCGAGAATGGTCAATGTATTTCCGGCGCTGAATTGAATCAACGTGAAGCCAGACATCCCTTTTAAGAACGAGCTGGTCGCCGCCTTGTTCACAAAGTTGCTGGCCAGCAGCGCCAGGCCGCACCCGCAGCCCGCGCCGAGCAGGCCGATCAAGGCGGCCTCTAAGCTGAACGAGGCAAAAATCTTGCCGCGGCTGAGGCCCAGCGCCTTCATCAGGCCAATTTCGCGCGTGCGGTCGCGGACCGACATGTACAGCGTGTTGATGATCCCAAACGCGGCCGCCAGCAGCGCAATCGCACCAAACAGGGTCAGGCCACCGGTCACGGCGTTAATGGTTTGGTGAATCGACCCCACTTCATCGGCGAAAGTCGAGCTGGCCATCCCCTTTTTCGTCAGCGCCGATTGGATCCGCGAAAGGTTCTTCTTCGTCGGGTGGCTCACCGTGGCCAGCACGGTGTAGTACTGGTTTTTAACACTGCTCGGCAGACCGGTGTTGTTGACGCGGTTGATCGCATCGATGAGGCCTGGGCTGAAGACGACCTGACCGCCATCGACAATGCTGGCGTTGCGGACGCCGACGATTTTGGCCCGAAGCACCTGGCGCCGGTTCGTCGTCTGGTTGGTAGCGGCGATCTGGACGGTGTGGCCCAGTGCCGCCTTGGGGTTCGAGTAGCCCAACGCCTTGACGTAGGCCTTGTTCAAATCGACGGTGTAGGCGCGGCCGCTCGCCTGCAATCCTTGGGCCATGTCCACATGCGTGCCCTGGCCATCGGTGGCGGTGATGGCGTACTTCTGCTTGCTGGCACCTTGAATGTACTCGGCGGTGAAGTTCTTCATCGGTGTGACCTTGGCGACACCTTTCACCTTGGCAATCGTCTGCACCTGCTTGGTCGTCAGCATTTGCGTGCTGGCCGTGCTGCTGACGGCGGGGTCGTATTTCTCCGGCTTATCGCTGGCGCTGCCAGACGGCGTGTTGGCGTAAACCATCAGCTGGTCCTTTTCGCCGACGTTGTCCACCTGCCTACTGATGTACGAGTTGACGCCGACGCGAATGCCCAGAGTCAGCGCAATGGTGAACGCCCCGATCAGCGTGGCCAGCACCGTCAAAATGGTCCGGCTTTTGTTGCGCCACAGGCTTGCCGCGGCCGTCCCAAGTAAATCACGCAATTTCATGGCGCTCGCCTCCCACCAGTTGCCCGTCGCGAATCTGCAGCTGCCGGTCGCACTTGGCCGCCAGGTCCGAATCGTGGGTGACGATGATCAGCGTGATCCCGTGCTCCCGATTCAGCTTGAACAGCAGCTCCTCGATCATCTGCCCGGTCACCGAGTCCAAGTTGCCGGTCGGCTCATCGGCAAAAATGATCTTCGGCTGGTTGACCAGCGCCCGCGCGATGCAGACCCGCTGCTTTTGGCCACCGGATAAGTCCGTGGCCTTGTTTTTCGCCTTGTCGAGTAGGCCGACCTCGCGCAGCGCCGCCTCCCCGCGTTCGCGCCGGGCTTTTCCGGTCACGCCGGCGATTTTCAGCGGCAGCACCACGTTATCATACACGGTGTCCTTGCTGTTGAGAAAAAACTGCTGGAACACGAAGCCGAACGTCGCCGACCGAAGCGCGTTGAGCTGGCGTGTTTTGAGCTGATGCGTATCCTGCCCGTTCAGCACCACCGTGCCTGCAGTCGGCCGATCCAGCAGCGCCAAGAGGTTCAGCAGCGTCGACTTGCCCGAGCCGCTTTTGCCCACGATCGCCAGCGCTTCGCCGGCTTCGATCTCCATGTTCACGTCGTGCAGCGCCGTGAACTGCGCCGCGCCCTTCCCATAAGTGCGCGTTAACTGCTTTGTCGCAATCATTGCCATGTTGCGTCCTCCAATCCCCTGCGGTCCCACGCCGCAATATTTCCTAAAACCGGCCCCACGCCGGCTGCTTACTGCAAACTGCTGGGCTTTCTGAGCGTCGCCGCGTCCTTTTTGCTGATGCGCCACGGGCCTGCGCCCACTACTGGAAGGTGCTTGGTTTTGACCGCATCGGTGCCGCGGTACACGGTGAGCGTGATGCGGCGGTCAGTTTTCACCACTTGCAGCACATAGCGGTACGCGACCTTCGCCCCGGCAGGCAGTTTGGCCTTTTTGGCGGAGCCGAGGCGGCCGGTGATGGCCGACAGTTTTTTTCACCCCAGCAGCCTTTTTGATCGTCGTCACCCGCTGGCCCGCCGCATTGTAAACCTCCGCGTAATCGGCCTGCCGTTTCTGACAACCGGCCAGGAGCAATACCAGGGCTGCAGCCGCCATAATCAGCCATTTTTTCATGCTCAAGCCTTCTATACCGCCGTTGGTGTCTGCTTGGTTTCCACCCAGTGGCTCAGCAGAAAGCAGTTCAGCGCGCCGAGCAGCAGCACCGCCACGGCAAACACGCCAGTGCTGAGCCAAAGATCGGCAAGCACGGTGCCGTGCATCGTCAGTCCAGCGCCGTCAATCGTCATGGACGAATTAAGCGAGGCGCCGGTGATACCGGTCACCTTGATCAGCCAGCCGAGGCCGCTGAAGAACCAGTCAACCAGCTTGAAGGAAATCAGAATGCTGGCAAAAATAATGACGCGCCGGAGCCATTTTTCCTGCATACCCGGCAGAAAGTCAGTGATCACGGTGATCAGCATGTGTTCCAGACTGATCAGCGTCCAAAGCAGCAGGAGCATCACCAGAACCAGGACCAGCACACTGGCCACCATCGTGAAACCAGTGTTCGACCAATTTCCCTTATTTCCAGAAACCAGCACTTCCACAGTCGTGATCGCCGCGATGACGACCCACAGGTAGACGCTGGTCGCGAGGTTCGAAAAAGTGCTGGCGCAGTACAGCTTCCAGTCCGCGATTGGCACCAGCCGCCAGCGGTTTTGCACCCAGACCTGCTCTTGGCTTTGCGCCTGGGCGATGAAGCCGATCATCACGGTAATCAAGCCGAAAAGGGTCGAAAAGCCAAGCACATCGTCTGTCGAAATCCGCCCTAGCAGCCGCATGACCACGAGCACTGCGATCACGCCCAGGTCGATCTCGATCAGCTGCGTGACCTGCCTGGCCCGCTCTTTGGTCATCTGCCGAAATACTTTACTCATGCTAGTCATGCTGCTCACCTCCGTAAAAACTCTCAAAGTAGGCCTCAATGCTTTGGCCCTGGGCGCGAATCGTATCCGCCGCCTCCTGAGCGACCACGGTCTGGTCCTTGATCACGACCACCTGATCCAGCAGCTGGTCGATGTCCGACACGTGGTGGTCGGAGATCAGCAGCGTCGCCTGCTCTGGCGTCCAACGCAGAATGCTGCTGAGCATCGCCTTGCGCGTCATCACATCGATGCCGTCGAACGGTTCATCCAGCAGGTACAGCGCCGCGCGGCGGGACAGCGTCACCGCCAGCTGCAATTTGCGCTGATTACCTTTGGACAGGCGCTTGATGCCTTGCTTTTGGTCCAGGGCCAGCAGTTCGGCCAGCTGCAGGAAGTCCGCCGTGCGAAAATCCGGGAACAGCGCCGTCATCACGTCGGCCACCTGACCCACGCGCCAGTTCGGGTTGAACCCGGCCATTTGCGCGGAAAAGCTGACTTGTCCCTTGCGCTGCGGCGCCTTAGTGACGCCGCCCACTTCGATCGTGCCGCGGAAGTTGATCGCGCTGCCGGCGATCAGCCGCATCAGCGTCGTTTTCCCTGCGCCGTTGGCCCCCAGCAGGCCGACGATTTGGCCGGTCGGCAGCGTCAAATTGACGTCTTTTAAAATCTGCTTCTGGTTCCGTCGATAACTCAATCCCTGAATCGCCAATGCCTCAGTCATGCGATTCACCACCCTTTCGCTCCTTGATGTACTCCTCCAGTGCCGCGACCATTTCCGCGGGCGCCATCCCCAAAGCGGCCAGATGATCGTAGGTGCCGGCCAGCTCGCCTTGGATCACGCGCTTTTTCATCTGGGCCAAGACCTGCGTGTCCGTCGTGACAAAGTTGCCCTTGCCGCGCTCGGACACCAGGATGCCTTCGCGAATCAGCTCCGTCAGCGCCCGCTGGATCGTGTTGACGTTGACCGTCAGCGTGAGCGCCAACTGCCGCACCGCTGGGACCTGCGCGCCTGGCACCAGGTTGCCGACGATGATCTCGCGGTCGATGTACTGCTCGATTTGAAAATAAATCGGGACTTTATCGTCGAACTCCATGCCGCGCCTCCTCACTAGTGTTCTAGTTAGCTATTACACTGGTACTATACTGCCTCACTCAGAAATGTGCAAGCAATATCGCAAAAATTTCTTATCCACCCGGACAGTTGAGCCTCGGCACCCAGGTCACAATCATCGCTCCGGCGCCAAAGTCTGATGACGACTAAGCGACTGCCATGATCTGTCGAAATCGCAAAACCGCACTCACTAAGAAAACTGTGAAATTTGGCTCACCACGTTTGGCGAAATTTTTCCTTATTTAAACCATTGGGCCTGTCGCAAATTCTGTCAGGCATTTATTTTAAGTCGTTAAACAATCAAAAAGGCCCCAATAAGGGCCTTGCAAAATCCTAATTCACCTTGAAACTTAGTACCGCCGGTATGCCCCGATACGAGCATCAGCTTGCGCTAATAACCCGGTTTGGACCGCGGATAATTCCGTTTGAACCCTGCCCCAGTAATTGATTGCGTTCGTCATGTGATTGACTTCATCGGCAACCTCATTGATTGCGTCGACTGCGTCTTCAATCGCATTGGTGATCTGGTCCCGGGCCTGATCGATTGAGTCAATGACCGCCGTAGTAGCGGAGTGAATCTCGGCAATCAGGCTCTCTTTGAGGTCATTCATCTGTTCGCTCTGGTCCACCAGCGTTGTCGCGGTCTGCCAGTCCGCTGCCCGGCCATTCCAAAACTGCAGGTAGACGCGGAATAAGTGCTGCATATTCTGTGTGTCGTCAGGCGGGAAGAATCCGACATGCGCATTAACCGTGACGATGTACTGCTGCAATTGCGCATTCGTCTTGACCAAAGTCTCTTGCATTGCTTCAACATACTCACCGCGATATGCGGTGATGGCATCTGGATATTTAAATTCTTTTTCAAGTAGCGCTTCATCATTACGGTTATTCGCCCGCCGGTATTCCTCGTCGGCTTTGAGAATGTCTGTCCTGACTTTACGAATCCGCCAGTTATGATAATTTGACCAGGGCTGTGAGAAATGAAAGCCAAATTTAGCCATAAGATACAACACAACAAAGATAGGAATCATCACCGCCGAAAGCAGAGAGAACAATACTAATACAACCGAAATCAAAACGTTTGGGGCATAGGTCACACTTAACCCGGCACCCACACACAGCCCCCAGGCAATAAAAGTGCCCCAAAAAGCCGTTCTCGTGTTGTGATAATCAATTTTCTGCTCTCTTGGATACCCATTCGGATGCGCTTTAAAATATGCTGCCTCATGCGGGTGCTGGTTCAAATAGACGTAACCCTGGATTATTCACCTCGGTATTTGGGACATGAAATCGCATCTGGTCGGTCTGAAAGCAACGTTTGGAGCGTTGCGAATACTGACTGAGCGGAGAAGTTGGTGATCGATGCACCACGAACAGACCGACCCAGTTTTC
>NZ_BOLU01000035.1:0-18167 GCF_016861825.1 Lacticaseibacillus sp. 866-1
AGGCGGCGTCCTCAGCCGTTGAGGGGTTGAAATTTTATATACGTGCTCGAAGCGACAATTGATTAATCTCAGGACTGAAGACCATCGGTTTTTTGTACGGACACAAGGCACCAATAAAGCTACGATGAACAACAAGGCCGCCTTCACCGATATTATATCGGCGATGGCGGCTGTTTCATATCATGATTACGAGGGCAAAGCAGAGCGGCGCCCTCAGATAGTTTTTTGTGAAATCAATTACGCCAGAGATTCTGGCTTTCTTTGTAGTGGGGTAGTGTGTGGACCAATATTTCAAGGCGTAATGCGCCGAGAACTGGGCACTACACCAACTTAGGCGCTTACGATTGATTGGTAGGTGTTTACAAGACAAGGAATAATTTATCAGCCACAAAATCGCAAAAGGCCCTCTCGAAAACGAGGGTCCTCCCGAGAACATATTAATCAGCACCAATTGACAACGACCCCGACTTTGACAATGCAGACCCGCGAAGCAATCTCTATAACCAGCCCCGTCGCTGTGCCATGGAATCATGCAGATAACTTGGACTTAGCAACAGATATTTATTGCTAACGATTGTCAACTAACCGATACGCCGCGATGACGTTGTGGCGGCGAACGATTACGCAAAGCGAGCGGCTTGGATTAGGAAAGGTCGCGCTACCTTCAGGTCCAGAATAACGCAACGTTTTAGCGCGCGTGGGGCCAACCACTACAATCCCTTCGTTCGGAATGTTAGTGTTCTGCGGCCAAAAATGTACGGCTAAACCACCGATACTGATGCCCAGAAGCAGGGTAAGACCAAATTGAATGATTGTCTTGATGATTGCCTTTCTTTTCATTATCTGATGTCGAAGACCCTGATCCATTTCAGGGTCTTCTCTCCCTCCTTAGTGTTTGGCTTGACCACGGTGGGGTCAGTCACGCTTACTAAATTATCCTGTATCGCAGAGTTGTCGTTCAGCTTTGTTGCTTTAACGATGAAGCCTGGCATTGCAAGCGTCATTGTGAGAATTAACGTTGGAAGAGTGAAACTTATCTCCTTCGAGAAGAACGTTCCCCTTCAGATGAATAATCTGGTGGTTTTGCGCGGGGTATGTAACCGATTACACAACAAATGTACGCCTAAGTAGGTGAATGTCAATAAGTGTGAATTGCTCTTAGAGTAACGTTCCCTTGATAATTAACTTTTTTACCTCCAGCAGAGTTCCCCCTATTTTTTAATTTCATAGACGTCGCAGTGGCGATTGCGAACCGCTAATGTAATATATATTTGGCATTTGCTTGATCAGGTCGTATACTGATGACGAGGGATAATGGATGAAAAATGAACGCATGCGCGCCGCGCGCACTGCCCGTGATCTGACGCAGGCCGAGCTGGCTCAACGGATCGGCGTGACGCGGCAAACCATTGGGGCCATTGAAAAAGGGGACTACAATCCCACCATTCAGCTTTGCCTGCGGATCTGCAAGGCGTTGGGCAAAACGCTGGACGACTTGTTCTGGGAAGACTGACGCATTAATCGGGAGGTCAAGCTGATGTTTGATGAGAGACAACACCTGCTTCGGTTGCGTGGATTCACCGGCGGCTTTTGGCTGCTGCTCGGACTGCTTGGCCTAAATGGCGCGGCCTCCGCGTTAGTCGGGCATCCAGTCGTGGCTGATCAGGGCACTTTGACTCTGCTGGTCTTTTTTCTGACCATGGTGGCAGTGATCATCTACGACATCTTCACCGGCGCGTATTTGAAGCCTAGTGAGAGCACTCGCATTTTGCTGCTGCTGGGCGGCATCGGCATCATTGAGCTCTTGATCACGGGTCAAGACTATTGGTGGAAGATGACGCTGCATTACGGGGAGCCGCTGGTCGTCCGGGGACAGCTGACGCGCGCTGCTGTCGCCGCGCTGGTGCCCTGGTGTTTCATCTTGATCGGGGCCGCTGCGTTAATTCAATGGTGGCGCGAGCGATCCGGCAGGGTTAAATAGCGCGTGAGGCTGCTGAAGCGATTCAGCAGCCTTTTTTGACCAAATTTGATCGCGGTCAAGGGTCGCCATTATTTTCTCGTTATCGTTATGTAAACTAGTGACAATATTGGCCGAAGCGTGTAAAGTGTTAGCTAGACTGTACCCTCGGAGGTAGACATGGAAAGCTGGTTATTCCTTGGCGCGGTGTTCGGCATCGCCGCCCTGTCGAAAAACAAGGCCCTGATGATCGGCGTCGGGTTCGTGATGCTGCTCAAGCTGGTGCCGGTGCTGCATCCGCTGCTGAAGCTGATGCAGGCCCAAGGCATCAACTGGGGCGTCACGATCATTTCGGCGGCCATCATGGTGCCGATCGCGACCGGTGAGATCACGGTCCAAGATTTGGTGAACGTGATGAAGACGCCGGCGGGCTGGATCGCCATCGCGATGGGCATTCTGGTCGCGGTGCTGTCGTCAAAAGGGGTCGGCCTGCTTGCCGGCAATCCCGAAATGACGGTCGCGCTGGTGTTTGGGACAATCCTGGGCGTGGTGTTCCTCAAGGGCATCGCGGCCGGGCCGGTGATTGCCAGCGGGATGACGTACGTGATCCTCAGCGTGTTTAACTTGATGCCAACGCATTAAAGGAGAAAATGATGAATTTTAACGGGCAAATTATTGACGCGACGGTTTCAGACCTTAATGAGACCCAGGTGTTTGTGCAGTACCAAGGCGTGACGATGAGCGTTGATGCTGCCGAGTTTGAAACGCAGCCTGCCGTGGGCGACGAACTGCACGGTTTCGCGTACGAAAATAAAAGCGGTGCGGACCGCTTTACGACCAAGCTGCCCGAGGTGGGTTACGACCGTTACGCCTTTGGCACAGTCGTTGACGTGCGCAAGGATCTGGGGGTGTTCATCGATATCGGTCTGCCTGACAAGGACCTGGTCCTGTCGTTGGACGACCTGCCAGAGCTGCGCAAACTGTGGCCGGCCAAGGGCGATCGCCTGATGGTGTCGATGCACATCGACAAGGAGCACCGGCTCTGGGCCAAGCTGGCGGACATGAACATGTTCCAGGCCGTGGCCAACCAGGCCAAGCCCGCAATGATGAACGAGGACGTCACCGCCACGGTGTACGCGCTGCGCCTGTCTGGGACCCATGTCATCACCGATGACTATTATCTGGGCTTCATTCACCCCAGCGAGCGCGAGCAGGAGCCGCGGCTCGGCGAGGTCGTGCACGGCCGCGTGATCGGCGTGCGCGACGATGGGACCTTGAACCTGTCGCTGCGCCCGCGCGCTTACGAGGAGATTGGCGACGATGCCGCGATGATCCTGGCCTTCATCGACCACGACCCGAGCAAGTCAATCCCGTACACCGATAAAAGTGATCCGGACGCCATCAAGATGACGTTTGGTATCAGCAAGGGCGCCTTCAAGCGCGCCTTGGGGCACCTGCTGAAGGCGCGCCTGATTGTTGAAGAAAATGGAGTGACCCGTCGTGCCGACCAAAAGTGAACAAGCGCGCGCCGATCTGATCGGGGATTTTGTGCACTACCTGGACATCGAGCGCGGTTTAGCCAAAACGACGCAGGCCAGCTACCGTCAGGACCTGGTCGAATTCACCGCCTGGGTCAACCAGCAAAAGTTGCCAAGTTTTCCGGAAGACCTCGCTTCGATTCAGGCCTTCCTGGCGACGCAGGCGCAGGTCAAGGCCGCGACGTCGCAGAGTCGGATGATTTCGGCCATGCGCAAGTTTTACCGGTACCTCCTGCGCGAAGAGCGCGTGAAGGTCGATCCGATGGCGCTGGTCGACTCACCCAAGCCCGCCAAGCACCTGCCGGCGACGCTGAACGGGCCGGAGATCGACGCGCTGATGGCCGCGCCCGACGTCAACAAGCCACTGGGGCTGCGCGACCGGGCGATTTTTGAGCTGATGTACGCGACCGGGCTGCGGGTCTCCGAGGTGGTCAACTTGCGGCTGGACCAGCTGCACCTGAGTTTGAACCTGCTGGAAGTCACCGGGAAGGGCGACAAGCAGCGCATTGTGCCGGTGTCGCCGCAGGCCGTCGACTGGGTCAATCAGTACCTGCATGACAGCCGGCCGCGCCTGATCAAAAGCGGCAAGCCCAGCGTCGTGTTCGTCAATTTTCACGGCCATCAGCTGACGAGGCAGGGCATCTGGAAGAACCTCAAGGCCTACATTGCCGACCTCGGTATCCAAAAGGACGTCACGCCGCACACACTGCGCCACAGTTTTGCCACGAACTTGCTGGAAAACGGCGCGGACCTGCGGGTGGTGCAGGAGCTTCTTGGCCATGCCGACATCTCCACGACCCAGATCTACACGCACCTGTCCAACAAGAAAATCATGACCGTGTACCATCAGACCCATCCGCGCGGGTGAGTACAAACCCGCCTCGACGGGGAATTTGTTCGCCCTCTTAAGATATGGTAAAGTATCCTAGAGTGTAGTTAATCTGTGGAGGCAATCATGCTAACCAAGTATAAGAATGATTATGCCAAGATCGCGATGGGCTTTTTGTCGTTCATTCCCGACCTGAAGGACATTGATCATCTCAGAACCGAACTGACGCTGTACACGGCGGACAATTCGCATGTGCTGTACCTGTACCGCGAAGCTCCTGGGGAGGACTTCGAAGGGGTCGTCGGCGTGGAGCTGGGCGAAGACTACGTGATGCTGCGGCATCTGTCGCTTTCGCCGGCAGTGCGCTCCGACGAGACGCGGTTTGCGGTGCTGCGCGATTTGTGTGCCGAGTACCCGGATAAGAAACTGATGGGCACGATGGACAACGCCAGCCTGATCGCCGCGTTTTCGAAGCATAGAAAAGAGGATCACGATGGCACTGACGTTGGTGCTGAATGACTTTTCTGGGCCGCTTGACCTGCTTTGGCACCTGATTCGGACCAATGAAGTCGATATTTACGATATTCCGATCGCAGAGATCACTAGCCAATACCTGGCTTACCTGCATGACATGCAGACAGCCCGGCTGGACGTGGCTGGTGATTATTTTGTTATGGCCGCCAGTCTCATGGCGATGAAAAGCAAAATGCTGCTGCCTCAGCCCGAACCGGATCCTGAGGACGAGGACGCCGAGTACGAAGATCCCCGCGCGGGACTGGTCGCCCAGCTGTTGACCTACCAGGTCTACCAAGAGGCGGCCGAACAGCTGCGGGAGCGGGAAACGGCGCGCTCTCAGTCCTATGCCAAGCCTGAGTCCCTGCCCGGCGCCGACGTTCAGGTGCCGATGCGGCCGGGCTCGGTCAAGCTGAACGACATCAGCCGCGCAATGGCGGCGGTGGTCGCGCGGCAGCTGGCAACTAAAACGACGATTGCGCACATCGAAGCGGAGCCGATTTCGGTGGAAAAGCGCATTGCCGAGGTGCTCAAACAAATCGAGGAAGTCGGCAGCTGCCGCTTTGACGCGCTGGTCGCGGTCAATACGGTGGATGGCGTGGTCACCACCTTTTTGGCGATTTTGACGCTGATGAAGGCGGATCAAATCATCTGCGAGCAGTCCGGGCCGTTTGCGCCCATCACCGTGATGAAGAAGGAGGCCGCCTGATGCAGCCTGTGATCGAAGCCATTTTGTACACCGCTGGGGAAGCGGGCGTTGCGCTGAGCGATTTTGCCCAGCTGCTCAACATTTCACCGGCCGCTATGCGCCAGCAGCTGGCCACGTTTGGGCAGGGGCTGGCAGACGATACCAGTCGCGGGCTGATGCTGCAAAGCGCCGACGACCGGTATTATCTGTTGACCAAGCCGGAATACGCAGGCGCCTTGAAGCAGTACTTCGCCGGCCCGCCGCATACCGGGTTGTCTAACGCCGCGCTGGAGGTGCTGGCGATCATCGCCTACCAGCAGCCCATCACGCGCCTGGAAATCGACGACGTGCGCGGGGTGCAAAGCTCCGGCGCCTTGACGACCCTGGCCTCGCGGCAGCTGATCAAGGAGGCCGGGCGCAAGGACGCGCCAGGGCGGCCGATTTTGTACGCCACCACGCCGTTTTTCCTGGACTACTTCGGCCTGCACACCCTAGATGACCTGCCGCCGTTGGATGAGGCCAAGGCCGACCCGACTGAGGTCGACTTGTTCACCGATTTTCGTAACACTTTGCCGGACAGTGCGGCAGATGACGCCCAGTCGGCGCCGTCAGATTCAGAAGCTGCACCAACTGAGGCCACTGACGCGAAGTCAGAGGAAGGATCCAACCATGCCAAGTAAAACCAATGAAGAACGCCTGCAAAAGGCTATCGCTAACGCCGGGGTGGCATCGCGCCGCCACGCTGAGGAGCTGATCGCCGGCGGCCACGTCACCGTTAACGGTGAGGTCGTCACGCAAATGGGCGTCAAAGTCACCAGCCAGGACGCGATCGAAGTTGACGGGGTGCCGCTGAACCAGGAAGAGCAGAAGCAGTACTTCGTGTTCTACAAGCCCCGCGACGTGATCTCGGCCGTGACCGATGACAAGGGCCGCCGCACTGTCACGGACTTTTTTGAGGACGTCAAGGAGCGCATTTACCCCGTCGGCCGGCTCGACTGGGACGCGTCCGGGCTGCTCATCATGACCAACGACGGCGATTTTGCCAACATGCTGATGCACCCGTCTTATAAAGTGGAGAAGAAGTACGTCGTTAAAGTGCAGGGCATTCCGACTCGTGACAAGCTGATGCCGCTGAAAGACGGTCTCGTAGTGGACCACAAGAAGTTGGCGCCGGCGCGCTTCAAGCAAATCAGCTCAGACAAGCTGAAAAATACCGCCATCATCCAGCTGACCATCCATCAAGGCATCAACCACCAGGTCAAAAAGATGTTCAAGGCGATCGGCTATCCGGTCATGAAACTGGCGCGCGAGCAGTACGGCCCGCTGACGCTGGAAGGCCTGCAGCCCGGCGAGTACCGGCCCCTGAAGCGCGAGGAGATCCACGCCCTTGAAGCGCTGGCGCAAAAAGGTTGACAAGCGCTTACATGTGTGGTTATAATTTGTAAGTACTAAAAATTAAATACTGGTTCGTCTTCAGGGGCAGGGTGAAATTCCCGACCGGCGGTGATAGTCCGTGAACCGTGCATGTGCACGGCCGACTTGGTGGAAATCCGAGACCGATAGTATAGTCTAGATAAACGAAGATGGGGCTTATTTTGAATCGACATTCAAGCTAAGGCCTGTTTACCCCCTGGGTAAATGGGTCTTTTTTCGCGCCTTGGCGCAGGCCTCTCTGAAGCAACCACATGGAGGGATATTTCATGTCTGGTTCTAGAGTTCACCGTTTAGTCGGGATCGCATTGCTGTCGGCGGTCGGGTTTGTCTTAATGATGTACCTGGCGTTTCCGATTCTCCCGATGTTTCCGTTTCTCAAGTTGGACCTGTCCGACTTGCTGGTGCTGCTTGGCGGCCTGCTGTACGGCCCAACCGGCGGCATCATGGTCGCGTTTGTCCGCTCGCTGCTCCACTTTGTGCTCACCGGCGGCGGCATTGTCAATTTGATCGGTGACTTGGCGGCGTTCATCGCCTCGGTCGGCTTCATGCTGCCGGTGGTGATGACCATGAAACCCAAGAGCGGCCTGGGTCGCGAGGTCTCTGGCCTGGCGCTTGGCACGCTGAGTTTGACCGTGATCATGAGCCTGCTCAACTGGGTGATCATCATGCCGATGTACCTGGCGGTGATGAGCTTCCCGCTGGGGATGTCCGTGACCCGCTACGTGCTGATTGGCGTCGTGCCGTTCAACCTGATTAAAGGCGCGGTGGTGTCGGTCGTGTTCTTCGCCATCGCCAAGGCTTTGATGCCGTGGTTGGAAAAGCAGCGCGCCCAGCAGCAGGCCACCCACTTACAGTAATTGAGGTAAACGAAAAGTCATCGCCGGCAGACGATGACTTTTTTGATGCGCTAATTCAGGTTGAAGACACGCTCGGCGTTGCGATGCGCAATGGCCTCGCGCTGGCTGACGGAAAGCTTGGCGTCAGTCAGGAAGGTCGCGGCGCTTTCCGGCTGCTTGTATGGGTAGTCAATCGAGTACAGGATGTGCTCAGCGCCCACTTCTTCCAGCAGGAAGTTCAGTTGCGGCTGACTCAGGATGCCGCTTGGCGTCACATAAACATTGTCCCGGTAGTAAGCGGAGAAGTGCCGCTTGAGCCCGGCATACTGGTCCAGCTCGTCATCCAGGCGTTCCAGGAACATCGGGACCAGTTCGCCCCAGTGACCGGATACCAGCTTGAGGTTGGGCAGCTTGTCAAAAATCCCTGACAGGATCATGCGCATCACCTGAATGCCGACGTCCATGTGCCAGCCGTAACCGGCACTGCCGAAGATCCCGGACACGACTTCGGACCAGTGGTCGCTTTCAAAGTAGTGCTGGGTGATGACCGGCGGTACAAACGACGGGTGGAAGTACACCGGCACGTTGAGGTCGGCGGCCGCCTGAAAAATCGGGAAGAAGAACGGGTCATCAAAGAATTTGCCGGCGTAATTGCCTTTGAGCAGGACGCCTTTAAGGCCGAGCTGTTCAACTGCCCGGTGCAGTTCCTGGGCGGCTGCTTCCGGATCGCCAACTGGCAATACGGCCAAGCCGGCGTAACGCGTCGGGGCGACTTGAATGGCTTTGGCCAGCTCGTCATTGGCCAGCTGGCTCAGCGGCACCGCGTCCTTGGGGTCGAGGTTTTGCGGCTGGGCATTGCCATACGAGAGGACCTGCATATCGATGTCATAGCGGTCCATGAATTCCAGCCGGTCCTTGGCCACGTCCTGCATGATGGCCGGTGTCGGCAGGGTCGTTTGCATGTAATGCGCCATTTCTGGACTGACGGTTGGCTGGCTTTGCTGACCGGCAGCGGCGGCCATGGCCTGGGTGACCTTGGCGGATTCAAAATGTTCCTCAACAGTGATGACTTTCATCATTTATCGACTCCTTTACTTGTTCATCGTTAGTATACGAGGCGAGAATCAATTAGCGGAACAGCTTTATGAAACAAAAGCGGCAAAAGGTGTCATTGCTGAAGAACAAAAACAGCCGGCACTTGGCCGACTGCGAAATCTATTTCTGTTTATCGTTGAACGGCTGCTCGCTGTGCTGTATCGCACCAGTCGGGCAGCGGCGGAAGGCAATTTTCAAATCGATCAAATCGGCCGGGTCGACCGGCTTGGTGCCGGTGTTGCCATCCGGGTGGTAGCTGGCGATGCCTTCGCTGTCGTAATCAAACAGCTGCGGCGCCAGCATTTGGCAGAGCCCGCAAGCAATGCAGGCAGCCCGGTCGACATGCGCGTATACTGGTTTCATAGACTCACTTCCGAGGGAAAAGATGTTAACAGATTTTGTGGTGCAATTATTTGATGACCAGCCGCGGCGCGAAACCGCGGTGTACATGCTGCTGAACGGCAAAAAGACGCTGTCGGTCTTATTTGCCGCGCTCCAGCATGGCCAGCTGCAATGGCTTCAGCTTTACCCTACGCTGGCGCGCAAGGATTTTCAAGCGGCGATCAAGCAGCTGACGGCAAGCGGCGCCTTGTCCAACACGGCTACTGGCCTCGTGCTGGCGGAGCCGCAGGCCAAGGCGGAGGCGGCCAAGCGGGTGGCGTTGCCCACGCATTTTCAGCCTTGGATGGGCGTGCGCGAGTTTGAGCTGCGCCTGCTGCTGGGCGTGCAGGCGGTTTCCGAGGCCGCGTACCACAACAACCATTACCAGCCCGCAGTGCGGGACTGGGCGGTCCAGCAGTACGTGCGGCGCTGGTACGGCCAGGCGCGGCACGCCGATTTTGCCGGCGAACTCACGGCGGCCTTTGCCCTGCTGCCGGCCGCTTCGGCCAATCGGCTGGCCAAGCATCTGATCGGCCATGATTTTGTCGGCGGAGCGCAGGCCGAAAATCTGGCCGGCGAATTCAGGCACCTCGACGATTTGGCTCAGCTGGTGGCGCTGATCGCTGGTCACACTGACTGGCCAGCGCTGCAAAGCCTGTGGGGCGGCCGGGTGGCCCTGCTGTCGCCGAGCAACTATCGCGCCTGCCAGCTGATTGATGCCGGGCAGACCCGCGAGCAGGTGGGCCTTTCCCTGCACCTAAAGCCCAGCACCGTCAACGAGCACCTGCTGGCGGCCGCGATTTTTGGCTGGCAGCCGCCCATCCAGGCGCTCTATCCGCCCGCCTTGCTTCACGCGTTTGCGGCGGCGGATCCGCACGAGCAGGACTATCAGAAGTTGCTGGCCGCGCTGCCTGACGCCGAGTTTTTCCATGTGCGGCTGTTTCAAATCTTGAATCTGCAGGGGAGGTGGCCGCGTGGCTGACTTAAAGTCCTACTTAAACACTCAGTTTGGCTTCAACGACTTTCGGCCTGGCCAGGCGGAGATTATTCGGGCGGTCTTAAACGGCGAAGACGTGCTTGGCGTGCTGCCCACCGGCAGCGGGAAGACCTTGTGCTATCAGCTGCCGGGCCGTCTGCTCGACGGGCTGGTCGTGGTGGTCGAGCCGCTGTTGGCCTTGATGGAGGACCAGGTGGCCCGCCTTCAGGCCAGTGGCGAAAAGCGGGTGGTGTCGCTGTCCAGTCGGCTGCTGCCGGCCGACTTTAACCAAGTGCTGAACCATTTGGCCAGCGAAAAATTTGTGTTCCTGGCGCCCGAGACGCTGGGGCGCCCCGATGTGCTGGCGCAGCTGCGACGGCTTGCCGTCAGCCTGTTTGTCGTGGACGAGGCCCACTGCATCTCGCAGTGGGGGCCGGATTTTCGTCCGGCCTACTTGCAGCTCGGCCAGTTTCGCCGGGCCTTGCAGCCAGGCGCGACGCTGGCTTTGACGGCCACCGCGCCGCTGAAGGTGCAGCAAGACATCATCCAGGGACTGAACTTGACGCAGCCGAAGCGCCTGATCACCTCGGTCGACCGGCCAAACTTGTTCATGGGCTTTGAAACGGTCGAAGGCCCCAAGCAAAAACAGGCCCGGGCGCTGGCAGTGGTCCAGCAGGTGCAAGGACCGAAGATCTTGTATTTTGACCGCAAGAAAGAGGCGGAGCGTTATGCTCAGCTGCTGCAGGCGCAAGGCATTGCCGCGGCGTTTTACCACGCCGGGCTGGCCACCCTGGAGCGCGACCGGATCCAGCGGCAGTTCATGGCCAACCAGCTGGCAGTGATCTGTGCGACCAGCGCGTTTGGCATGGGCATCGATAAGCCCGATGTGCGCTTAGTGCTTTACCTGCACCTGCCGGAATCGCTTGAAGCCTATTCGCAGGGCATCGGCCGCGCCGGCCGCGACGGGCAAAAGTCGGCGACGCTGGTGCTGCTTGAGCCGAACGACCTGAACCGTGCTGGCCAGTTTGCCGCCAGCCTGCCGGACCAGCAGCTGATCGAGACCATTTTCAAACACCCCAGTGCCTACACCGACTTCGACGATCCGCAAGTGGCCCTGATCGAGGCCTACATTCAGGCCGGCTTCACGCAAGCGCAGGTGGAAGCCCAGCTGGCTTCGCGGCGTGGGGAGAAGCAGAAGAGCTTTGAGGCCATCGCGGCCCTTGCGACCACCAGCGAGTGCAAGCGGACCACGCTGCTGCGGCATTTTGACTCCACCGGCGCTGCCCACACCGACTTTTGCTGCGGCGCACTGACGGCCGTGGTGGTCGCTCAGCTGGCCCCGGGGGCCGCGGTCAAACCCCGCCAATCCCAGGATTGGCAACAAATTTTCGCGCGTATCTTTAAACAGAATTAAAAATCGACGTGATTAAATATGATACAATAGCTCTAGTATGCAAGGAGGACCGTTTCAATGAATAAGAAAACCGATCACAAACAGCCTGATGACGCGGACAAGAGCCAACCGTGGAATAAGCAGTTCGAAGACGATCGCGATGACGAGGGCAACCTTTCCCGAGTCGCGACGCGCAAAAAATCTCGCGGTACCAGGGTGCTTCAGTACGTCTTATGGGGCCTGATCGCCTTGTTCATTATCGTGCCGGTGGCTTATAACGCGATTTCCAGCAACTCCAGTAATAATAATAGCAATGATAAAATTGCTGTTTCCAGCGGCAGTAAGAAGTCGAGCTCAAGCACCAGCAGCAAGAAGAAAAAGCACCGCGCCTCCAGCAGCAAATCGAGCAGCCAGTCATCGAGCAGTACACAGCCGGCCAGCTCAAGCAGCACGGCTTCCAGCAGCACGCCGGCAAGCAGCTCATCCAGCGTTGCCTCCTCGAGCAGCGCGTCATCCAGCTCTAGCACGGCGGCGGGTTACTACACCGTCAAGCAAGGGGATAACGCTTATCGTATCGCGGTTAACCACGGCATTTCGCTCAGCCAATTCTACCAGTGGAACGGTCAAGGCACCTTGACCCCTGGCAAATCAGTGCGAATCAAATAAGAATTCAGTGAGTCGAGGCGAACCCTCGGCTCTTTTTTGGGTATAATGACTGCAGTAAGCGGCGCGGGGGCTGCCCCAAGCCAGCGAGGAGGAGTTTTCAGTATGCAGATTGCCATTGACGGCCCGGCGGGGTCGGGCAAAAGCACCATTGCCAAGTTAGTCGCCACCAAGTTGGGGTTCATCTACTGTGACACCGGGGCGATGTATCGCACGGCTACCGTCATGGCCAAGCAAAAGGGCATCGACTACGGGGATGAGGCCGCGATCATGGCCGCACTGCGCGGGCTGGACATCACTTTCAAGCCCAGTCCAGACGGCCAGCTGGTCTTCATGGCTGGCCAGGACGTGACCTTGGCCATTCGCCAGGAGGAAACCACCAACAACGTCAGCCAGGTATCGGCACTGCCCAAGGTGCGCGAGGAAATGGTCCGCCGCCAGCGCGAAATTGCAGCCAATCACGATATTGTGATGGACGGGCGCGACATCGGCACGACCGTGTTGCCTGACGCCGAGGTGAAAATTTACATGGTCGCCTCGGTCGCGACGCGCGCCCAGCGCCGGTACAAGGAAAACGTGGAAAAGGGCATCATGACGCCGGTTGCCAAGCTGGAAGAAGAGATTGCCGAGCGCGACCGCAAGGACTCGACGCGCGCGGTTTCGCCGCTGCGCAAAGCGGCCGATGCCGTCGAAATCGATTCCAGCCACATGACAATCGATGACGAGGTGCAAACCATCATTGACATTGTCAACAAAAAGCGGTTAAAAACGCAAAACTAAATGTTGGTATTTTGCCCCGTATCGGGTACAATAGATTAAGTATGACAGTCGTATAGGAGGAATTTTCTGGCATGAGTGAAAAGAATGAGTCAAGCGAAAACACCGAAACAATGGCGGACGCGCTGAAGAGCGTTGAAACTGTTCACATCGGCGACACCGTAAAAGGTGAAGTATTAGCAGTCGAAGACAAGCAACTGGTTGTAGGGATCGAGGGCACCGGCGTTGAGGGTGTCGTTCCTCTTAAAGAGTTATCCACTCAGCCAATCGATGACATCAACTCGGTTGCTAAAGTCGGCGACAAGCTCGACCTGGTCGTGATCTCCACGATCGGCAAGGACAAGGAAAACGGTCAGTACCTGCTTTCCAAGCGTCGCCTCGAAGCCCAAAAGGTTTGGAAAGACATCCAGGCCAAGGCCGATGCCGGTGAGACCATCACCGCACCAGTCACATCCGTCGTTAAAGGCGGCTTGGTCGTTAACGCCGGCGTGCGTGGGTTCGTCCCAGCAAGCATGGTTTCCGACCACTTCGTTGAAGACCTGTCTCAGTACAAGGGTCAGGAACTGGAATTCAAGATCATCGAGATCGAGCCAAGCGAAAACCGCTTGATCTTGTCTCACCGTGCGATTGTTGAAGCCGGCAAGGCTGAAGCTCGCAAGGAGATCTTTGCGAAGATCCAGCCTGGCGACACGGTTGAAGGCAAGGTTGCCCGGCTCACCAACTTTGGTGCGTTCGTTGACCTTGGCGGCGTCGATGGTCTGGTCCACGTGTCCGAAATCAGTTTCGATCACGTTGACAAGCCAAGCGACGTGCTGAAGGTTGGTCAGGACATCAAGGTCAAGGTTTTGGCCGTTGATCCTGATCGCAACCGCATCAGCCTGTCCATCAAGGCGACGTTGCCGCAGCCTTGGGATGACATCGAAGAAAAGGCACCGGCCGGCTCTGTTCTGACCGGGACTGTTAAGCGCCTGACCAGCTTCGGCGCATTTGTTGAAGTCTTCCCTGGCGTTGAGGGTCTGGTTCACATTTCCCAGATTTCTCACGAGCACATTGCAACGCCTCAGGATGTTCTGAGCGAAGGGCAAGAGATTCAGGTCAAGGTTTTGTCTGTTGACCCAGATCAGCACCGTCTGGCGCTGTCCATCAAAGCGCTGACCGAAGCGCCTGAAGGCAGCAGCGACGATCGCCCACGCAGCAACGGCGGCAACAATAACCGCGGTGGCAACAGTCGTGGCGGCGATCGCGGTGGCCGTCGTGGCGGCCGCAGCGAACACACTCAGATTCCGGCTGAATATCAGCAGGACGATTCAGGCTTCTCAATGGGCGATTTGCTCGGCGACGCGCTGAAGAACCTGAGCACGCCGAACGATGAGAAGGACGACAAAGACAACAAGTAAGCAATTGCTTTTTGGCCGAGGCAGAGATGCCTCGGTTTTTATATGTAAGGTGCGAAGGTGCGCAGGCTTGGCGTACTTAGCCTGACGATTAGCCGCTACGCATGTCAGACTGTACGCCATGAACGGCTACAGTCTGATCATAGCCCAAGGCATTGCCGCCGTATTTTGGCGGCGAGTCCTTGGGCGTAGCTAAGCGCTCAGGCGTTGATCAGCCTGTACGAGCAAAGCGAGCTACAGGGTGACGTGCGTTAGCTGCCAAGCCGTAGCCCGATTAGATGAGGTGCGCACTTGGTCGCACCTCCAAACGCGAGGGCCCCATTACCTGAAGGGGTCCGGTTTTATAGAAAGGGAAGATAATTCTATGGTACTCCCCACATTAGCAATCGTCGGCCGGCCCAATGTCGGCAAATCGACGATTTTTAACCGCATGATCGGCGAGCGTGTCTCAATCGTCGAAGACACCCCAGGTGTGACCCGGGACCGGATCTACGCCAAGGCCGAATGGCTGGGCAGGCAATTTGCCCTGATCGACACCGGCGGGATTGACATCGGCGACGAGCCGTTTTTGCAGCAGATCTCGGACCAGGCGGAAATCGCCATCGATGAGGCCGACGTGATCCTGTTTCTGACCAGTGTCGAAGCCGGCGTCACCGACGCCGACGAGCGCGTGGCGCAGATCCTCTACAAGGCAGACAAGCCGGTGGTGCTCGCCGTTAACAAGGTCGATAACCCGGAGCGGCGCAACGACATTTACGACTTTTATAGTCTGGGCTTTGGCGAGCCGTACCCGCTGTCTGGGAGCCATGGCATTGGCCTGGGCGACGTGCTGGACGCGGTGTTTGCCGCGTTTCCTGACGAAGGCCAGGACACTGAGGACGACTCGATCAAGTTTTCCTTCATTGGCCGGCCGAATGTCGGCAAGTCTTCGCTGGTCAATGCCATCCTGGGCGAAGAACGGGTCATTGTCAGCCCCATCGAGGGCACGACACGTGATGCGATCGACACCAAGTTCGAGCACGGCGGCCAGGAGTTCACCATGATCGACACCGCCGGGATCCGCAAACGCGGCAAGGTGTATGAAAGCACGGAAAAATACGCCGTCATGCGCGCGTTGCGGGCAATCGACCGCTCCGATGTGGTGTTGGTGGTGCTGGATGCGGAAACCGGGATTCGCGAGCAGGATAAAAAGGTTGCCGGGTACGCACACGAAGCCGGCCGCGGGATCATCATCGTGGTCAACAAGTGGGACACGCTAAAAGAGAAAGATAACCACACGATTCAGGAATTTGAACAGCACGTGCGAGACGAATTCCAGTACCTGGACTACGCACCGATCGTTTTTGTATCAGCAAAGACGCATCAGCGCCTGACAAACCTGCCGGCAATGATCCAGACGGTTTCAGAAAATCAGAATCGCCGCATTCAGAGTGCTGTACTCAACGACGTTTTGCTCGATGCGCTGGCGGTCACGCCGACGCCGACAATCAACGGCAAGCGCCTGCGCATTTACTACATGACGCAGGTGGCCGTCAAACCCCCGACATTCGTGGTTTTCGTCAACGATCCGGACCTGCTGCACTTCTCTTATGAGCGCTTTCTCATTAACCAGTTGCGCAAGACGTTCGATTTTGAGGGCACGCCGATTCATTTAATCGCCAGAAAGCGGAAATAACGGGGTTTACCCAAGCCCGAGAGTATCTGGTTCCTTTTCAGCGATATGTTTTCATATCCCTTCTACTTTTTTGATGATAATGGGAAAAAACCTTGCTACGCCGGGGTTTGTGTGTTATCTTGAAAATTGAAATGGTGATACCGGTTTATCATTTTTTCCTCATTCTTGGAAACCAAGATTGGGTATTTGGGTGATTGACCCAAATCTATACGGAGGTGAATAGATCATGGCAAATAAAGCAGAATTGATCGAAAATGTTGCAACTTCAACCGGCTTGACAAAGAAGGATGCAACGGCAGCTGTAGATGCAGTATTTAGCTCCATCCAGGCTTCCTTGGCTAAAGGCGAGAAGGTTCAACTGATCGGCTTTGGTAACTTCGAAGTACGCGAACGCGCTGCTCGTAAGGGCCGCAACCCGCAAACTGGCGCAGAGATCAAGATCCCTGCATCAAAAGTACCTGCATTCAAGCCTGGTAAGGCACTCAAGGACGCTGTTAAGTAGTCTCCTTGGAGCAATGATAGGTTTATCGAAACGGGTTCGAACACTAGTTGTTCGAGCCCGTTTTTTCAGGAGGTAGTTATGAGCTATTCTGAGCAGATGCTCCAAGCCCTCGAGCAGGGTAAGATGGAAGAGTCGCGCAACTTGTTTCAGTCCGTCTTAAAGCACGACGACGACGAAACCAAGTTCAACCTGGCCGGCGAATTATACGCGCTAGGCTTCACCGGGCAGGCCAAGCGGCTTTACCAAGAGCTGATGGGCAAGTACCCGGATGAAGATGAGATCAAAACGGCGCTGGCCGACATTGCCGTGGGTGATGGCGACACTGATGAGGCGCTCAACCTGCTGGCCAAGGTCACGCCAGACTCCGACGCGTACCCGCAGGCGCTGCTGGCCGAAGCGGACGTCTACCAGACCCAGGGCCTGTATGAAGTCGCCGAGCAGAAGCTGCTGGAGGCCCAGCGGCTGGTGCCGGACGAGCCGGTGGTCACGTTTGCCTTAGGGGAGTTGTACTTCGCCTGGGGCCGAGATGATCAGGCCGCGCTCGCGTATTCTCAGCTGATCAACGCCGGTGTGGACTCACTGGCCCATGTCGACATCAAAGCCCGTTACGCGGCCACGCTGGGCCATCTGGGGCAGTATGAGGACGCAGTGGCCGTGTACGAAGATGTGGGGGTCGCGAAACTGAATCCTGACAGCCTGCTTCAGCTGGGCAGCTTGTACAGCCAGCTGGATCAACCCAAAGACGCGATCGAAACGCTGACGGGCCTGATCGAAGGCGACCCGTCCTTTGCTAACGCCTACCTGCCGCTGGCCATGGCCCAGCAGAAAAACGGCGACGAGGCGGCGGCCCTGACCACCGTTCAAAAAGGCATCGAGCAGGACGCCACCAACCCCGAGCTTTTCGCCTTGGGGGCCAGCCTGGCGATCAAGGAAGAGAACCTGGAGCTGGCCGAAAGCTACCTGAAAAAGGCGCGTGCCATTGATCCGGAAAACCAGGCCGTTGCACTGTCCTGGAGCAACCTGCTGCTGGCCCAGCACAAAGACGAAGACAACGTGGCCTTTTTGGAGGCACTGGACAAGTCCGACGAGGTCGATCCGCAAATTTACTGGAATCTGGCGAAAAGCTACGACCGGTTGGATGACGTCGCTAAGGCCCGGGAGAATTACCTGCTGGCATTTAACGCGCTGCAAGGATCCGCGGATTTTCTGCACGACATCATCGACTTCTTCCAGTCCACCGGCGCCACAGCCGAGTTGAAAGCGGCTTTGACCCGGTACCTGAAGTTGGTGCCGGATGACGTCGAGATGCAGGATCGGCTCGATGAGCTGACCGACGAAACGCAGGACTAAAATAAGCCTTCCGCTTGCAGCGGAAGGCTTTTGTGGCGCTACGATATTTGGAGTTGAAAGGCATCTTGCCTCGAAACTCCTTTTTATATACCATTTTTATGTCTGAGCACACAAAGAGGACATTACACTGTCCCTTGTCTGCTCTCCGACCAAAGAAATTAGAAAT
>NZ_BOLU01000036.1:0-17830 GCF_016861825.1 Lacticaseibacillus sp. 866-1
ATCAGCACTGAACCATCGTCCCAGACGTATTCTGAACTATCTTCGACCATGCGATTACTACCGACGCATGGCTTAACAACCTAGACCACTATCAAGGATTCGTTATCATCGTTGCACTTGACTTGAAAATTGAGGTGTCAAACTTAATTTCCTGGCTCAGATCAACCTTCGTATCATTATCACCTGATGCATTGGTGGGGAGCAAATAGACATTTGGTGCATTTACGTCTGCTTTGATTGAATCCTTGGCACCCTTAAAATCAACGTTGATGATAATAGGTGTCGCATCATTGTCAAAGCTAACATTAAGTAAGTACAGCCCACTGACGGATTGATTACCACCATATGGGTTGGTATACAGCGCCGTCCAAGGGATTGTCAGCATCTTCGCTTCTGGTGATACATTTGTCGCCACACTATCAACTTCAGTGGTGGTCTGGGGATCTATTGAATAGTCAGTCGGTGCCTGTATCTCATAGAAGCGGTAACGTCCAGGATAGTTCAAAGACACATTGATTGTCCCGGTCTCGATGCTATTGGCCTCTGCCGCCGGCGTATCGCTGGATGCTTGTAGAGTAGTCATAGCCTTGAGGTACTCAGCCTCTGTCGAAATCAGATTATGGTTTCGATCATAGAGGTGGACCTGATCGTCATCTTTTGTCGTCACGAGCTGCCCTGACGCGTCATATTGTGGATTCCCGGGCTGTTCGGCCTCCCCATCCTTTAGTTGGTCAGCCGTGCGCTCTTCACCAGTGGTTGGTTTGTCCGCGTTTAGACGAGATAAATCATCTGAGGTCGTATTCGCATCCCATCCATAGAGCTTGGGTAAAGAACCCTTCCCATTAAGAACATCAAAGATGTTGGTCCAGCCCGTAGGAATCGCATAGCCATTGCTGTCGTACCGAACCTCACTCTTGTTTTCGGGAAAGGTCGGAAATTGAAGCTCAAACATAGCGCCGCCCAGTGCATTACCAGCACTGTCAGTCTTCTGAATGCGCAAGGAGTAAGTCTTCTCATACTTTTGATCAGATTGGTTAACACTGGTCAAGTTCATGTCGCTCATATCAAAGGCGCGGACTCCTGTATCCTCAGGAGTCTTATCATCCGAGTCTTGAGGGCCGATCAGCCCGCGAGAAACCATCTGTGCGACACTTAACTCGTTAAATTGGTAACTACGGCTGGCGTAAAATTCAGAAAGCCCTTTCAGCTTATCCAACGTCTTCCCAATATGGATATAGTTGGGATCTGGCTTAACCGTTGTCTTGTCATTATTGGGAAAGTTAAAAGCGGTAGGATCCTCACCCGTTATGATTCTTTCACTATCCAAGTTGGTTGATGTAAATTTGGTCGCTAAGTCCGGTGACAACAACTTATCAAAATAAAACAGATCAACTGATTTGTCGCCATCTTTTGGAAGAGGGGGCTTAATAGTTTGGGTACCTAGATTAGTGCTCCCAGAAAGATTTTCAGCGGCGACGTTACCATCGAGATTCACGCTACCGACATCAACTGTCTCGCCAAACAGTGCAAACCGCTGTGCCTCATAAAGGACATCATTCTGGGTCCCGGCATTGATTTTGTCGTCGAAGTAGCCAGACCCCGTTGGATTAGTTGCAGTCACTTTATTAGCAACCGCAGTTGTATCAGTAGCAGGTGGCGTCCCGCTATCATCAGCAGTCACCGACTTCGCTGGCGTCGGGACCAGTTGCACGGCCACGAGGGCCACCAAAAGCGCACCGGCCACGCGGGTGAAGCGCCGGGAATGTGTGTGCTTGATTACTTGTTTAATCCACTTCATCATCTTTGGCGCCTCCTTTCTCGCTAACCAGCTTGAAACAACTCATGCCAACCTATACGACCGATGTACACTGCCGCAAACATGGGGAACGGTATAAGAAAACCCTCCAGCAATTATGCGTGGGGGGTCTAAATTGTTGAGATTATACGAAACCGGCATTCACGGCAGGCAATGACACACCCAAGAAGTGCGGATCCATATAAGTCGCACCACCAAGACTGGCGAAAAGACGAATGGTGCGAACGGCTTTCAAAAAAGCTCCCCCGAGCGCAGCTTGAGAGAGACTCCTAGAATGCGCCTGAAACGCTGGGCGACACCTAAATAGTCTACTCGCTGGCTGCAATGGCTATAATGTATCACGAATAAATAGTAGTTACAAATGCTTCCCGGACCGACTTAATAGTAATAGAACGAATACCTCCCCCGTTCTGGTGAAAACAACACTGAAATCGTTGGCCTTTTGGCCGGCTTTAAAATTGGTTCCTACAAATAAATAACGAGTGTCTCATTTCAAAAAAAATTGGAAAAATTACTGGAGGCATTTTAAATTGGCCATATTGCCGCAGCCTGTATACCCCATAAACTGCCTATTACCAGCCTTTAAAGGACTCTGCTAGAAGACATCTGAATTGGATTAGAAAACGAATATCGCCGTTTCCTCAACCCCTCGCACTCCGGGATTGCCCATTTCGCCAGAGAAACCTACTTTTTATTATTACTATTGGTACGTAGATAATATTAAGTGGGCAAGTAAGTGTCAGGACATCAAATAGGGCCGGAAGGCTGCCGCAATGCGGGTAAGCCGTCCGGCCCTAGGGAAGTCATTATTCGGTTAAGCTTCCAGCACCTTCTGCAGAAAGCTCTGAAGCCGCTCGTTCTTGGGGTGCTCGAAGACCTGCTCCGGCGTACCTGATTCCTGGATCTCGCCGCCTTCAAAGAAGACGACCCGGTCGGCCACTTCCTTGGCGAACCCCATTTCGTGGGTCACGACAACCATGGTCATCCCCTGCCTGGCGAGCTTGCGCATGACGCCCAGCACATCGCCGACCATTTCGGGGTCAAGCGCAGAGGTCGGCTCGTCAAACAGCATCATGTCCGGGTGCATCGTCAGCGCGCGCGCAATCGCGACTCGCTGCTTTTGGCCGCCTGACAAGGTGCTCGGCATGGCGTCGACCTTATCGGCCAGGCCGACGCTGTCGAGCATGCGCCGGCCTTCCTTTTCCGCCTCGTCCTTGGTCATCATGCCCAGCTCAGTGGGGGCCAGCGTCACGTTTCCTAACACGGACATGTTCGGGAACAGGTTAAAATGCTGGAACACCATCCCGATCTTGGCGCGGACCTTATCGATATCCACGTGCGGCTTGGCGATATCGATCCCGTCGATCAGGATCTCGCCAGAGGTCGTGGTTTCCAGGCCGTTCATCATGCGCAGCACCGTTGACTTGCCGGCACCAGACGGACCGATCATCGCGACGACCTCGCCGTCCTCAACTTTGAGGTCCACGCCGCGCACTACGGTGTTAGTGCCATACTTTTTGACAACATTTTTCATTTCGATCCGTGTGGTCATGCTTGGATCCTCCTTTGCACCCAATTCGACAGCCAGGTCAAAAGGGTGATGATGATCAGGTAAATCAGAGCCACCATCGTCCAGATCTTAAAGCCTTCCATGTTCCGGGCGATAATGATTTTCCCGGTTTGGGTCAGCTCCATTAGGCCCAGGATTGACAGAATCGAGGTGTCCTTCAGGGTGATGATGAACTGATTGATGAAGCTTGGCACCATGATCTTCAACCCTTGCGGTAAAATGACCCGCCGCATCGCCTTGCGCCATGGCAGACCCAGGCTGCGCGCGGCCTCCATTTGGCCGACGTCGACCGCGCCGATCCCGCCTTTCACGAAGGCGGCAGTGTACGCCCCTTCGTTCAGCGTCAGGGTGATGATGCCGGCAACAAAGGCTGGAATCTTGGCGCCGATGACCATCGGTACGCCGGTGTAAATGAACAGCGCCAGCACCATCAGCGGCAGGCCGCGGAAAATGTAAATGAACGTGGTCGCGATGCCTTGCGCAATCTTATTCGGCACCACGCCCAGCAACCCGACGAGGATGCCGACCAGCGTCGCGAACAGAATCCCGACAATGGTCAGCTGCACGGTTTCGCCGAGCCCGGCCATCAAAGCGTCGCGGTTAGACTTCAGTAGGCCGAAGAAGGTGCTACTGGTATCGTTCGTGGCCTTAGCCTTTTTGTCGGTGTCCGCTTGGGACCCATTACCGAGGTATTTTTCGACAATCTTGTTATACTCGCCGGACTTGCGGACCTTTTTCAGACCAGCATTGATCTTCTTGACCAGCGCTGGCTCGGCCTTGCTGACCGCGATACCGTAATCATTGGCCATCGCCATTTTCATGTCGCCCAGCTTCAGGCCCAGGCCAGTTGCAATCGCGTACTGCATGACCGGCTTATCCTCGAAACACGCCGCTGAGTTGCCTGAAATCACGTCCTGGTACACATTGTTTGAATCATCAAACGTGACGGTCTTAAAGCCGTACTTCTTCTTGATGCTATTCGCGTAGTCGGCCGAGGCAGTCCCGGTTTTGACTGCAACGCGCTTGCCGCGCAACTGGGACAGCTTGGTTATGTTGCCATTTTTCCGCACCGCCATCACAACCCCAGATTGGTAGTAAGGATCAGAGAAGGCAAAGACCTTTTTGCGCTCGGGAGTGATACTCATCCCCGCCATGACCCCGTCGACCTGGTTGGCCTGGAGTTCCTGCACCGCGCCGTTGAATGAGGTCGCCTTGAGCTGCACCTTGAAACCCTCAGCCTTAGCGATGGCCTTGATCAGGTCAATGTCGATGCCGACGCGCTTGTTGTTCTTATCGGCGAATTCGAAGGGTGGGAACGTCGTATCCATGGCGATCGTATACGTCTTCTCGGCCGCTTGCACCGGTTCGGGCTTGGCCACCTGCCCGGAAAAAATGCCAAGGCCCAGGGCCACAACCAGTCCGATGATTCCCCAATGACGTCTCACACCAAATCGCCTCTTTCTGTACTTGATAGCTATAGGTTACAGAAAACCCGAACGAGTGTCGACGGATTATGTGAGATAACCTAACATTGAACCGAAAAAACCTGACACATCGAGCCGAGCCGGCAGCAAAAAAGCGCCCCGAATAACATCGAGACGCCTTCTTCCCACGTGGTCATCACATCATTTGCCTACTGCGCCGGTACAGCCCGTACCCGATCGCGCAGGTGATCACATCGGCGGCAGCCTGCGCCCAGACAATGCCGTCAAAGCCCAGCCACTGGGGCAAGAGCCACAGCGCCACGGCAAACACGACCCCTTGCCGTGAGATCGCCATGATGAGCGCACTCAGCCCCTGGCCCACGGACTGAAACACCGTGGTGAACACCAGGATCGCGCCAACAAACGGCGTGGTGATGAGCAGGGCCCGCATCATCAAGCTGCCCATGGCGACGATCGCCGGCCGGTTCATGAACAGCGCCACCAGCGGCCTGGCCAGCAGCATCAGTACCGTCGCCGCGACCAGTGCGTAGCCAATCTCCACGATAAAATCGAACCGCAGAATCGCCGCCAGCCGCTGGTGCGCCTTGGCCCCGAAGTTGTAGCCGATCAGCGGCTGGGCCCCAAAGGCAAAGCCCACCATAATCAGCATGACGATCATGTACACTTTTTGTGCAATGCCCATCGCTGCCACGGCGCTTGCCCCGTACGCGGCCAGGCGCTGGTTCAGCAGCATCGTGCCCAGGCTCTGCATGAAATTGGTCAAGCTGGCCGGAATGCCGATGGCGAGAATCGCCGCCACCGCCGCCCGGCTGGCCTTCGCCACCCCCGGCGCGATGCTGAGGTACTGCGCCTTGGTTTGCGTGAACCACAGCAAGAGCCCCGTGTTCAGCGCGTACCCCAGGACGTTAGCGAGCCCGACGCCGCTAGCGCCCCAGTGCAGCCCGAACAGGAAAATCGGGTCTAGCACAATGGTCAGCGCCGTGCCCGCCAGCGTCGCGATCATCGACTGCTTGGCCAGGCCTTCGGTGCGAATAATGTTCCCCGGCACCAGTGAGACGATGATGAATACCGCGCCGAGCGCAAGCATCGTGTAAAACCCACCGGCATAGGCGCGAGTGGCCGAAGTGGCGCCAAGCATGGTCAAAATCGGCTGCTTAAAGACGAGCAAGAGCACGGTGATCACCAGCGACAAGGCCACCGCCGCGTACAGGCAAAAGCTCGACAGCGCCCACACCTGGTCGCGCTTGCCGTTGCCCAGCAGTCGCGACAGCAGCGCCGAGCCGCCAAGGCCGAAAATGTCCCCGACCGCCAGCATAAACGAAAACAGCGGCGCCCCCAGCGTCACCCCGGCAACCAAGTCTGCATTCCCGGTTTGGGCAACAAAAAAAGTATCGACCAGGTTGTAAACCATGCTGGCGACCATTCCTAATACGACCGGCAGCGCGAGGTGCATATAAGCTTTAGGCACCGGCGCATGGGCAAATAATTCATCCATGTTTTCCCTCCGAATCGCGCTAATCACTGCGCGAAAGTCGTTGATGCCGGTCGCTCGCCTACAGACTTGCCTAATCAACGCTGCTTCTATCCTAGCATCAACTTCCGCCAAGCGCCAAAACCTGGCCGCTCATAATCTAAAAGCGCAACCGAGCGCCCACGAAAAAACCGTCGGTACAGGCCAACGGTTAACGGGTGATCCTAGTCTTTATTCACGATGTTGCCAACCGAGGACTTGGAGATCTTCAGCAAGCTGGCAATTTTCCGGTAGGACATCCCCTGCTGCCACAGGGTGATGACCTGTTTTTGCACGGAAATCGGCACGCCGCGGTGGGACGCCTTGTTGGCTTCCTGCGCCAGCGGAACCATTTTGATCTCACAGGCGGTGCCTTCCGCTTGGTTGGCCACGCGCTGGGCTTCCACCGCGCTGTACGTGATCCAGGTCTTCTTGAGGTCCTTGGTCCAGCCGGGCAGAAGCAGCAGGTCATCATCTTCGAGGAATTCGCCGTACTCGTTGACAACGGTGTATCGCTTCAATTCAACTGTTGCCATGCGCATCCCTCCCGGTTTACTTATGTGTCCATTGTAGCGCATTCAGGCAAGCGGTTCACTCACGATCATAGAAAAAGGCGCCCTGGCGGCTGGGCCAGAGCGTCTTAACCGGTCATCTCCAGTTAGTCGGTGAACTTCACTGCCGTGCCGTACGCCACGACGGACTGCATGTCCTGGGCGATCGATCCGGAGTCAAAGCGCATCATCACCACGGCGTCGGCGCCCAATTCTGCCGCCGAATCACGCAGCCGGTCAACAGCGGTTTCGCGCGACGTTTGAAGCATCTTGGTGTAGCCCTTGATCTCGCCGCCAACCAGGCTCTTGAGCCCGGCGCCTAGGTCGGACACCATATTACGCGATTGCGTGGTGACGCCGAAGACCTCACCGATGATCTCGTACTCGTGGTTAGGAATGCGTTCAGTGGTGGTAACAATCATTTCAGCCATAAGATTCTCCTTTTCCCGCCTAGATGCTGCGCTTGCGGAAGCTCAGATAGGCGATAAACCCAAAGACAACAGTGTAAACCAGGGTGCCGGCAATCATTGTTTCCGTGCTCATAAAGGTCGAGTGGGCCATGTTGGGATTAAGAATCTGCGCCCCAACTAGCAAGAACGTGAATGGGTTCCACTTCAGCCAGTGCCAGTAACCAATCGCCACCAGCAGAAGCGTCGCGGCCAGGGTAATAAGAAAATACCCAACCAGGCCGGTCGCAATCGCCGCGGCGTTGCTTTTAAACAGTGTGGACAGCATCAGCACGACCGACAGCAGCAACAGGTCAACCAGTAAATCACCACCGATGCGCTTGAAGTAGGTCTGCAGGGTAGTCGTGCTGCCGACCTCAGCCAGCCAGTCGTAGCTGGGATGCAAAATCAGGGTCAGGATGAACGTGGTCGCGCACGCCACCACCTGTAAAAATGCCAGCTGCAAAAGCACCGTGATAATTTTTGAGACGAAAACCTGGCTGCGGTAGTACTGGCGGTACAGCAGCTGCTTCATCGTGCCGTACTGGTACTCCATCGAAACGATCGAGGCGGTGGACGCGACCGCGATGAAAATCACGATCTCCCCCATGATGTAATCTTCAGAAATCAGCGCATCAGCCGGGAACCACTTGGGCTGCATTTTGCCCCAAATGCCAAAGCCAACTTGGCCCAGCACCATGATGAGCGTGGCGATCAGCCAGCCGCGCTTGTGAAACTGCTTGTACACTTCTTGCTTAACTAATGTCCCCATGTCTACGCCTCCCCGCCGTCTGCGTTCACCATGTCCAAAAAGGCGCCTTCAAGGTCGTCTGACTGCTGGGTGATCGAGACGATCGCGACACCGCCTTGGACCAGCGCGTACAGCGCATGGTTGAGGTCGCCAGCCGCCGCATGGGTCAGGATAATGGCATTGCCAACCGTTTCAAACGGGTGGTTCGCCATCGCCATGGCCGCCTTGGCCTGGTCGATGTTGCTGACCGCGATGGTGTACCCGACGCCGCCTTGCTGCTCGAGGGCTGCCATGGTTGAATGCTTAATGATTTGGCCGTGATTGAGGATCAGCACATCATCGGCGAGTTTTTCCAGCTCGGACAAAATGTGGCTGGAGATCAGAATGCTGGTGCCGCGGGCTGCCAGGTTGCGCAACAAGTCGCGCAGATCCTTGACTGCCTGCGGGTCCAGCCCGTTCATTGGCTCATCGAGAATGACGAGCTTAGGGTCGTTGACCAGCGCCTGGGCGATGCCGAGCTTTTGCTTCATGCCCAAGCTGTAGCTTTTAGCCGGCAGGTCAATGTACTTGCCCATCCCCATCGCGGCGATGATGGTTTCCACGTTTTTCGCCTTGCCGTGCTGGTTGGCAAACAGGGCCAGCTGCTGGCGGCCGGTCATGAACGGGTAAATGCCTGGATACTCGATCAAGGCGCCGACATTGCGCAGCGCCTGGTGCGAGGTAATGGACACCGGCTGCCCCTTGATGTCGACCCCGCCGCCGTTGACTGGGATCAGCCCCAAAATGGCTTTCATAATGGTACTCTTACCTGCGCCGTTTGGGCCGACCAGCGCGACGATGTGGCCTTCTTCAACGAAAAAGTCCACCCCGTGCAACACCTGTTTTTTGCCAAACGACTTGTCGAGATGATCGACTGTCAGAATCGTTCCCATACCTTACTCCTCCTGCGCGAGCACGCGCCGTATAAGCGTAGGATACACCCCTCTCGCCAGAAAAAAACGATTATGCCCATAACAATTTTGTTAGCTAACCGCGCGGCCGCGACAACATCGTTCGCAGATCCGGCCAGCAAGCGGCCAAAAACCACGCGACGACCAGGAACATCGGCAGAAAATGCAGCAGAATCCACAGCACATTTTGTGCCGGCCCGATGCGCCTGATCGGCAGCCTGGCCACCACAACGCCGGTGATCTGCGTCTTCGAGATCGGGCCAAACCAGCGCGAATCCGCTGAGTTCGGCCGATTATCTCCCATAACAAAATACTCCCCGCCGCGCAGGTACGAGGAACGCTGATAGCTGGGGTCGACAAACGGCTGTCCGCCATCCGGCCGGCCGTCGTACTGATACTTGGCGTTATTCATCGGGTGCTTGACGTACGGCTCCTTCAGGGCGCGAGAGTTACGATAGACGGTCGTTTGGTTGATACCAATCAGGTCGCCGGGCATGCCGACCACCCGCTTGACCAGCTGTCTTCGCGGCGATAAATAAGGGACCTTGCCATTGTTGCTAAAGGTGACAATATCACCTCGCTTCGGCTTTAACCCGACGTGTTTCAGCAGTCGGTAATTTGCGACCACCAGCCACTGACCGGGCTTCAGTGCCGGCGCCATCGACTTGCCGCGAACCGACTCCAGCGGCGTGAAAACGCTGAATAAGGTGGTCACGATCATCAAGCCAAACAAGAGCCGCGAAACGCTTTTTCTGGTCATGGGTCCACCTCCTCGTACCGTTGGTTATATCATGCCACACCCCATTTTGTCTGGTGACTGGTCTTTCCCGAGACGATTTTTAACCAATCCTAACAAGCACGTCACCTGGTGAGAACCGCAGTGTGCCGGCTCAGCGTAGGAGAGGCACAAACCGGCGGTCAGGAATCCTGCCCCGCCCATATTTCCAGGGAAATATCTATGCTTCTTTCTTTTAACACGGCCTCCTGGGCGATCTCGGGCAAAAAAAACGCCAACCTTCAATGATCGAAGGATGACGTTCAATTTTATTAGCAGGTCTTGCCTGCCACCGTCGTGCCTTGTTTAAACGCCGCCAAAACATCGCTGCCTTGCGCGATGCGCATCTGGTTGTCCAGTGCGTGGGCGTTGTCTTTGATCGAGATGCTGCCATCGTGGTAATCGATAGCTAGGCCCGGATTGAAGAAGATCATGTCGTAATCCGAGGTCCACAGGCGCAGGCCCGCGGCATTTTCCAGGCGCACCGCGTAGTCCGGATCCGGCGCATCGAGCACGATCAGCGTGAACTTGGTGCCGATACTGCAGGCGCCGCCTTGCAGTGAGTACTTGCCGCCGCCATCATCGGTGATCAGTGCGATGTCGCGGTCTGCAAGCCCCTTTTGGGTCATCAGAGCAACAAATGAATCACTGAGCGTAATTTCTGCCATACGCGTGCCTCCTAAATCTTCTGCTGGATGTCATCGATGGTGACGACGAGCAGCCGCGTCAGCCACGGGAACTGCTTCTTCTTCTCGTCAAAGGCCGGGCCGCTGCTTTCAAAGCGGGCGTGCCCATGTACGTGAAACCCCGCACCGGGGCCAACCGTGCCTTCGACTTCCTTGCTGCCAAAGGTCACGGTCACGCGGTCGTCAGTTTTGGCGGCGGCTTCGACACTGTGCATGCCAGCAGCTGGAATGTGCAGCTCGTTGCCCTCGACTGAGACATACGACATCCACGTGTTCACAACCGCGGCCGGCTGCGCGTAAGGCGAGACAATGGTCACTGGGCCCTCATGCTTCAGGACCGCGAGAAAAGTTTCATTCATCATGCGACCTCCTTCATATTTCACTTACATTTTATCACTAAGAAGTGGCAGACACCTATCCGGTCACGCATCGGGATCTATCCTGAAAAAAGTCACGGGCAGTGCGGGCACCATTACAGCAGTTCTTGAAGTGCCGCGACTAGGGCGGCAGCGTCCCCGGCCCAGACGTAATCGGACTGCGCCATGATCGGCGCCTTGGGATCGCGGTTGGCGGAGATGACCAACTTACTTGAACTCATTCCCACCTGATACTGTACGGCGCCTGAAATCCCCAAATTGAGGATCAGGTCCGGTGAGACCGTCACGCCGCTTTGGCCGATTTGCTGCTCGGCGGTGAAGTCGGGCCGGTCGGTCAGCGGCCGGCTGACGCCAACGCTGGCGCCCAGCTTTTCCGCCACCTTGCGAACCCCGCTGATCACAGCGTCCTTGTTGGCCCCGCGGCCGAGGGCAATGATTTTGCGTGCGCCGCTCAGGCTGGTGGTCGCGGCGATTTTGACTGCAGTGTGCTGCACCGTGCAGGCAGCGTCGGCCGCCGCCGTGGTGTCAAGGCGCTCGATCCGCGCAGCCCCGGTCGCCTTTTTCGCCGCAAAGGTGTTCGGCCGCACCGACGCCATCTGCGGCCGGCGGTCCGGGCAGACGATCTCACACATCACATTATCCCCATACGACGGCTTGACCGCCACCAGCAAGTCTTGTTCATAGTAAAAGTCGAGGCAGTCGGCAGTTAGGCCCGTTTCGAGCTGGTCTTGGACGCGCGGGGCCAGCGAGCGGCCCTCGGGCGTGGCGCCAAACAGTACGGTGTTCGGCTGGTGGGCCTTGATCAGCGTCGTCAGCTGCTCGGCCTGGGTACGGTCAGAGGCGTTCTGAAATGCCTCATCTTGGGCCACAATAATTTCGTCCGGACCATACTCTGCCAGCGTCTCCTCACCAGCTTGCACTGGCGTTTCCAGCAGCACGGCCGCCACCGTACGGCCGTTGGCAATGGCGCGCGCCTTGGTCAGCAGCTGCAAGGTGACCGGCGCAATACGTTTTCCCTCAAACTCGGCAACGATCCATAAAGCATCTTTTGTGATCATGTTCCGGCCTCCTTACAGCAAGCCCTGTGCTTGCAAAATATCGAGCAGCGCCTTAGCCGCCGCTTTTGGCTCTTGCGGCAGCGGCTTGGCAGCGCGCGTCGCCTTGTCTGGCGCGTAGACCTTCCGCACAATCGTCGGCGAGCCCGCCTGACCGATGCGGTGAGTATCCAGCGTCAGGTCCTGATCGGTCCAAGTCGTCAGTGGTTTGGTCAGGCTTTGCTGAATCGCGACCGGGCTTTCGTAGCGCGGCTGGTTGGCCTCGGCGCGCACCGTGATGACAGCCGGCAACGTCAGCTGCACCGTCTGCGTGACGGCCCCCAGGTCGCGGTTAACGACCACGTGCTGATCGTCCAGCGGCTTAATTTTCGCGGCGAAGGTCGCCTGCGGCAGGTCGAGTTCAGTCGCGACGATTGGGCCAACTTGACCGGTATCCGCATCGACGGCTTGGCGGCCGAACAAAATTAAGTCGACGTCGCCGATTTTGCGAATGGCCTGGTCCAAAACGTAGCCCGTCGCAAGTGTGTCAGACCCGGCAAAGGCACGCGACGACAACAGGTAAGCTGCGTCTGCGCCCATCGCCATGCCATCGTGCAGCGTCTCCTTGGTCGCATCCGGACCCATCGACAGGAGGACCACCTCGCCGCCCACTTGTTCGCGCAGGCGCACGGCAGCTTCAATGGCATTTTCGTCAAAGGGGTTCATGCGGCCGGCCATGCCTTCACGTACGAGGTTGTGCGTGACCGGGTCAAACGTCACCCGGTTTGAGCCGGGCACTTGCTTAATGCAAACGACGATTTTCATGTCAGCCTTCCTCCTTTTTCAGCTCAGCCACCGCAATGGCCGTGCGCATTTTCTCGACGGTGCCTTCGGCGATTTCAAGCGCCCGCGCGTCAAGCATCAGGTGCGCCAGCGGATAGTCGTTGGAGTAGCCGTAGCCGGCGTACACCTGAAGCGCATCGTCGCAGGCCGCCACCGCCGCGCGCGAGCCGTGAGCCTTGGCCATTGCGGCCAGTTCCGAATACGGCTGGCCTTGCGCCTTGGCAAAGGCAGCGCGCTCCCACAGCAGCTGCGTGGTTTCCTGATTGATCTTGATGTCGGCGAGCTTGCGCTGAATCGCCTGCATCTGCCCAATCGGCGTACCCAGCGCCGTGCGCTCGTTAGCGTACTTGGCGGCCAGGCTCAGCGCATGCTGCATGATGCCGGAGAGCACCGCGCCCATCAGAATGCGCGCGTCATCGTGGGCGTGGTCACCGATCGCGCCGCCTTGCCCGACCTGACCGAGCAAATGGTCGTCATCTACCCGCACATCGCTGAGAAAAATCTCACCAATCGGCGTGCCGCGCAGGCCGATGAAGTCCTCGCGCTTGCCAAACGAAAACCCTGGCATGTCCTGATCGACCACAAATACAGACAATTCTTCGTCACCGGTTTTGACCAGCACACAGTAGACTTCGGCCAGCGTCCCGTTGGTGATCATCACCTTATTGCCGTTCAGCAGCCAGCCGCCGGCCACGCGTTTGGCGGTCGATTGGATCCCCATGGGGTTAGAGCCACCAGTTGACTCGGTCATGCCAAACGCAAAGATACGGTGGGCCGCTTGTGGCAGCAGCGCCTTTTTGAGCGCGTCGGTGCCGTACTTCAGGATCGCATCCACGCTTTTATAGTGGCCTTCCAACGTCGCTGCCACACTGGCGCTGCCCTTGGCGATTCGCTCGATCATCGCCGCGGTCACCTCGGGACCAAAACCCGCCCCGCCGTACTCAGCCGGCAGCATGACAGTCAAAAAACCGGTGTGGATCAGTTTATCAACCAAACCGTCAGGGTAGCGGTTCGTGTGGGCCATTTCCAAGTCGTAAGGCGCCAGTTCCGCGTCGGTATATTTTGCCGCCATGCGCAGCAGCATCTGTTCGGGTTCCGTCCATTGCCGTTCCATTATGAGCCTCCGATTTCCGTGGCACGCCTCGTGAAACGTACCACAAATACACTGAATACTCGCAGGTTAACATATTTTATTTGACCGCATCTAACCTGTTTCGTACCCAGCCATATCCTTTTCTGACAGCAAAAAAGACCAGAATAATCTGGCCTCAGATTGTTTGTTCAATTATTCGCCAACTATTTGATTGGCCTGATCAACACCGGCTAGCCACGCCCGGGCAAAGTCCTCGTCGTGCGCTGGCTCAAAGAAGTACAGCGCGACTTGGGACTCGGTCTCCTCGTCAAGTGCCGCCACCCGCGGCATTGCGTGCCCTTGGGTCAGTGCATCAAACAAGCTGATATTATGTGCTCGGCAGTACTGCAGCCACGCCGTCGCGGCCGCCGGTAATTCACCCGATCCCGTCATTTTAACCGCTCTCCTTCTTCGATTCACCGCTAAGTCAACTTATTTTAGCTCTTGGCCTTGTTATTGTAAACGCTTTCTATCCCGCTTTATCCCGCATTTAAAGGCGCGAAAGACTTTTCTGTGCTTTTCCCCGCTATTACCAGTCCGACTGCCCCGGATTATAGATTCGCTTCAGTCCTTGTCTGATTTCTCGCAGCTAAATTGATGCAATCTTGCAAGTGTTCTAATGCCCCACCCCTTAACCCGTCGGCGTACAATGTATTCGTCGGGAGGAATCGTCCCGACAGTAGTTCTCCCGTTCTCCTCATGCTCCTTTTTTGGAGGCTGCCTTCCCCCAAAGGCAGCCTCTACTTTTGCCAAAAGCTAAAAGGACACCGCCACTCCCTCTCGAATGGCGATGTTTTTTCAGTCTTCAGTGATAGATGCTTCTTTAAATGTTTTATCCTCTCACCAATATGGTCGCTTTGTTCCACGTGAAACACAAGGCTCTGAGTTAAGTTGCTATCAGTGACTTATTTTAGCAATGGCCATTCACCCCAAGGCCGGTTGACCGATTAAACGTGCCACTGCTCACGGCTAGCGATGGCTTTCAGCGTAGCGACTGTGTCTTCATACTGCGGATCTGTTTGCCAACTGATTTGTTCTCCCTTTGCACTGTACCAGGCAAGATACAAAGCCTTAATAAGCGTGCGGTAGTCCGCATCGCAAATGATTCGCACCCCTCGGCCTTCCTCAACCGGGCCACTCACATGAACCACCTTGTGATTGTGATTGATCTCATCCAGAATAGTCAAAAAATTATCTTTTGCTTCTTCTGGGGTATAGTTTTCTCGCATCGTGTCCGACCTCCTGTTTGACTCACCACAGACAGCGTGAGTATTGAATATACACGTATAGCTCGTCATGCTGCGATCAAAGAAAGTATATCACCACGGCGATTCAGTTTGCTCAAACGAGGCCTGAGAGAAAATAGTTGAAACATTGGCGTTTAATCCCGCATGATAGGCTATTATAAAGCGGTTGCATAGCAGCTCGTAATTTCTGACTCAAAGCGACAAACTGCCGCTATGAAAAAACATTCTGGTCTCTCCAGTATCAGTTGAATGAGAACGGGAACAGCTCATCGCAAGCACAAGAAGATAACCTGAGCGACTCACTATCGCCAGGCAAAACGGTTGAGACGGTTTTGATGTTTGACCTAGTTAATACGGCACCGGTAACCCTCGAGTTTTCTAACGAAGAATTCGACACAATCGGCACCAAAGAGTATCAAGTTCAATAAACAGTGGGCTCACCCGTTGCGCGAAATTACAGAAAAGCCGGTTGCCGATTTAGGCCCGAGGTTAACGCTCGGAAGACCCCACCACTAGCTTTCCAATAAACAAATCAATATTAGGTCCCAATTTCTGTGATAATCAGACCATCCAACATCGTCTGCTAATTCTAGCAGGCGTTTTTCGACGGTCATGGTGTCGTCTTCTTCTCCAGCCGAACTCACCGAAAAGATCCGTTTAATTCTGCCATAAGTCAAATCAAATTTTTCTGGATAAATAACATGGACATTGATATACTCAGTGAAGTTTCATGCAGTTATTTCATAAATTTGGAGGATATCAATGACCAGAGCAGAGATTAAGCAGCAGGCCAAGGACCGGCTGCACGGTAAATGGGGCTGGGCGATTGGCCTGGACATTCTGGGCGCGATTATGGGTAGCTTAGTCGGCGGCATCACAGTGGGTATTCTGGCCGCGATGGTCGCAACCGGGGTCACCTTCTCGTACCTGCATCTCATCGATCACGACGACAAGGGTAATGGTGTTTTCAATAACATTTTCAGTGCCTTCACCGGCCCGCATGCAATGGCAGTGTTCCTGAACATGTTACTGGCATCGATTTTTCTGGCACTTTGGTCACTGCTTCTGGTAATTCCTGGGATCATCAAGGGCTTTTCCTACTCACAAGTCCCGTACATCCTACGGGACATGCAAGAGTCGGGTAGCGATATCGGCGCGACTGATGCCATCAAAGCTAGTCGCGAGCTAATGAACGGCCACAAATGGGAGTATTTTGTCCTTCAGCTGAGCTTTATTGGCTGGCGCATCCTCGCCTCCATTCCTTTCGGTCTCGGCAACTTGTGGCTCACGCCTTACATCCGGGCGACCAATGCGGCTTACTACCGGCAGTTAGCTGGTGATCAGTTCCGCACCCAGCCGCAAGCTGCTGAATCAGACACGACACAAGCATAATTCTTTACGGATCAGCAACATGGTACTCAAATCACCCCACAAGCGCATATCACTGCGTTTGTGGGGTGATTTTTGCTGACTTGAAGGCCATTTCCGGTTGCGGATAAATAGATTAAACAAGACGTGTTATCGCCTTGAAAGCCGTCCTTGGGTACACAATTTATCGTCGCCAGTTTAGCTATGGTTCCAGATAACGGATAACGACTCGAGTTCGTGTGAAACTTGAAGTCAAATGAAACGCAAAGCAGGTCGGCATAATTGACCTTGTCCATTGAGGATAGTTCAGTCTTTTAAAAGAGCGGCTGAAATAAGTTCCATGTGAAACAAAGTCACAATTCACAAAACTAATGTTAAAACCACTGCGGCATGGCTTTGCCCGTTATCATCGCGCCAGGTCGTTGCCTCCTCAGCACTTTCCTTGAATCCCACCTTGGCATAGACATGCAGGGCCACCTCATTTGCCGCATCAATCTCGATGACGACATGTTTCGCGCCCCGTGCGCGGGCCACCGCCGGCAAATGCTCACGCAGAACTTGGGTTCCAAAGCCTTTTTGCTGGCAATCGAAGTCCCCAATCGTGATATCAAACTTCAGCGTGTCTGGCGTTTTGAGCCTGTAGATAAATTCACCGATTGGCTGGTCATCGAGCAGAATAATGTCCCAGCCCGCGCCCGGACGCGCCATATCTCGGGCCACCGTAGCCGCGATCCGGTCAGTAGTTTTAATAATTCCATTTGGAAAACCAACCGGCGCCATCACCCGAGGATCCCTGTACCAGGAAGCCATTACAGGATAGTCATTGGCGTCAACTGGTCTGTAAGATAATTTTTCCATCAATAACTCCCTTCAGGTGGCACGTCAACAACTTCTGACTTGGTCAAAGCACTGCCCCCTGAGGGCCTTCGCTGTGGTCCCATATCAGCGGATAACATTGAGAGGCGTCTGTTCATCCCCCAGGCCAGGCGTTGTTATGTCGCATATTTTATAGCCAAGCTACAGTCGCACTACCCTGAATTATCAAGTCTAACCGTTCCTATTCGTAATTCAGACTCACTCAAAAATCCCGGAGATTCTTAATTGAAGAAAACTCTGTATTGTTGCAGTAAGCATAACAGTTCAGGGCCATCTCCTGTATCATACTGGAATTCCATCACGTTAAATTCAGAGCAAAAAAATGGCGCTACGATATTTGGAGTTGAAAGGCATCTTGCCTCGAAACTCCTTTTTATATACCATTTTTATGTCTGAGCACACAAAGAGGACATTACACTGTCCCTTGTCTGCTCTCCGACCAAAGAAATTAGA
>NZ_BOLU01000037.1:0-15248 GCF_016861825.1 Lacticaseibacillus sp. 866-1
CAGTTGGTGCCGTACCGACGTTATTCACAGTAATGTCAGTGCCAGACTGACCAGATACCGTTTTGAGAGACAGCGAGTGTGCGATGCCGTCGGGAACAATGAATGTAAGACTAATGGTGCCTGACCGCCAATCCTCAGCAATAGTTGGCTGTCCATCATAAATCGCAAGATAGTACACACCAATGTCATCACCAACGATTAGTTGCTTCGGTTCGTCAACGTCAAGTGCAGCCCCGAGGTCACGTCTCAAGTTAGCCAAGTTGGCATTTGTAACGATGCCGGTAACCACAATCGTCTTCGTATCACGACTCATGTATTGCCAGATCTGGCCATCTGTTCGTCCTACCTTGGTCATCGAATTGACATGGCTAGTGCCAATGTTTCTCTGGACGTCGGTCACGTCAAACCATTGGCTTAACTCAACGCCGTTATAATTAAGACTTATTCCAGCCATTTAAACTCCCCCTATAAATTCTCCCAAACTGTGTGAATGCCATTCTGACGCTTGTTATAGCTATCAATTTTTGGTGCCACAGTCGGGTAGAACTGGTCGTCACCAATCTGTAATCTGAACGATAGCTTGGTCATCAGCACACCTAAAGCGTTAATGGCAGCGATAAGGTCGCTGTTATCACTCGCTGGTGCTACCTGCGTCTGCGCCGAGGATTGACTGGCGTTAATCTGCTGTACCGCCTGTCCCAGCAGTTGCCATGCGCGACTAGCCTTGCTGGCAGAAAGTGGCACAACCATTTCAGGTCCCGCCTCACCACCGATTGCCATACGGTTACCATTCATGCCTAGAAGCGTTGGCGTGTTGATCAAACCGCCATTGGCGTACCAATTTACAGAAAGGTGCGGTATCTTGCCCTTCAGCGGGTTAAAGCTGCCGCTTAGGCTGAAATGTGGTAGCTTGAAATGTGGCAGAGATAACCTAAAGTTGAACATAGATTTAATTCCGCTAATTATCCCAGCCAATAATGACTTGGCCGTTCTTACTGGGTGGACAATAGCGTTACCTATCGACCCAAAGATGCGACCAACGACTCCGCCTAGACCGCTCCAGCCACCCTTAACGTGACTTGATACCCAGTCAACGGCACCACCAACGGTTGATTTGATACTGGACCATGTGCTGCTGGTTTTGGACTTAACGGCTGTCCATGCGTCAGAAATATGTGACTTAACACTGCTCATGCCACTCTTTGACTTAGACTGGATACTGCTTAAGCCATCACTGACGTGCTTCTTAACGTCTGACCATGTGCTGCTAGTTTTGTCCCCAACGTTGCCCCAAAATGTATCCCATGACTTTTTAAACTTCTTGTTGGCCGCGGCTTGTTGCTTTTCCATTTGAGCATTCGACTTGTCATTTTGTGTTTGAATGCCTTTCCACCACTTGGCAATGCCGGTGGCGCCCTTGTGAGCATCAAAGCCCAGCTTGCCTAGCCAGTCCTTAGGCTTAGCCTTAGCGTTCCAACCGTCCGTGAACTTCTTGGTTGCCGTGCCTGCCCATCCGCCGACCACTTTACCGATCGAGGCACCAACGGCCGCTCCCAACGGTCCGCCGAAGAAGAAACCAATGCCACCACCTATTGCAGTACCTGCGGTTTCACCCACAGCTTTGAACTTCTGACCGACTGTGCCGCTCTTTCCGAATGCCTTAGTTAAATCCTTGATATCACTGATTGCATCATACGCGATCGTGACTACCGCGGTTGCCGTGCCCAACTTTGACCCTGATAACTTCTTTAGATTATTTGCAATGGACTGACCAAGCTTTGACTCGCCAAGTGCCTTTAACCCGCTGTAAACATGGCCAACTGCACCGGCAAATTCAAACACCTTTTTGGTCACCCACAGTGCGGCCAGTACTTTCACTGTCCCCTTGATGCCGTCCTTGTTCTTAGCAATCTTATCGAGAATGTCATGAACAGTGCCCAGCGGGTCCTTCATCGTTTTAGCGTTCTTGCCGCCAACACCTAGCCAGCCTGCAATGTCTTTGATCGTCGTCTTGGCGATTGACCAGACTTCAGCACCGGCAATTTTGGCAATGTCCCACAGGTCGCTGGCGATCCCAGTTACGTCTTTTTTGTGGGCGGAAATGTAGTCTAGGCCTTTTTTAGCCATGTTCGCAATGTACGACAGACCCTTACCAAGGCTAGTAGCCGCATTTTGTACGACTGGGCTAGTAAGCAGAGATGATAGTGATGCCATGCCAGTATTTTTTACGTTCAGAAGTGGCGTCGTCATCTTCTTCTTTAGTTGGTCCCAGCCGGCCGCCAGCTGTGCTTTTGCTCCCTCTGCGGTCTTGCCAAACTCTTTATATACATCTCCTGAGTTTTTGCCTGCTTTAGAGACAAGATTAAGGAAGTCAGTGCTTGAAACCTTGCCACTAGCAACCATTTTAGCAAAAGCATCTTGTGATACACCGGCTGCCTTAGCAAGCTGTGCACCCAGTGCGGGTGCTTGCTTTTCCATTCGTGCCAAAGCAGTAGAAGTTAGAGAACCGCTAGCGACCACTCTAGTCATTGACTTTGAGAGAGCTGATATTTGGTCTCCAGACATTCTAGACGCAGTGCCGATCGCGGTAACCCCGGCAGTGATATTCTCCGTCATCTGAGTATTGCCATGAGTCATTGTATCAATTGTCTTCTGCATGCCACCAATAGTCGCAATGGTTAAACCAGACTTAGTATTAAGATCGCTAACCTGACTGCCTAATGACTTAACGTCACTAGCAGACTTGCCCATTGCTGACCATGCAGCAGCGGACTTTTCGCCCGCTTCGGCGAGGTCTAACCCGCTGGAAATTGTTGACTTGATACTGCTAGTGAGCGTGCTAAAGCCATTGCTGATCGCGTTGGTGACTAGACCACCAGCCACAATCTTCTTAAATAGGCTTGGTGTCTTTTCGGCTTGTTTGTTAGTGCCTTCGATTGCAGTCTTGATCCTGCTGAATACAGACGGGTTAGCCTTCTTCATCTCGCCGTCAAGCTCGGACATGGACGTCTTTGTCTTAGCCAAAGCAGTAGCAGTTTCATCAACACGTACCTTTTGCGTACGCCATGCCGCGCTATCCTTGCCGGACTCACTCGCGACCCGTGCAAGTTCTTTCTCCTGCGCTTCCAACTGCTTATTTAGGTTACTAATGCTGTCCTTGTAACCCGTCATCTGCGCTTTGTTGGCTTCTTGCTGCTTACCTTCAGCCTTCAGCCGCTCAACATAGCTGTTAGAGACCGTAGTAATTTGCTTGTACTCAGTTTGTAAGCCGGCAAGCCCTGACTTCTGGTATTCAAGGGAAGACTTCGCCCGAGTCTGTTGTGCCTCCAACGACTTCAACTGTGTGGTGGCACTGTCAATGTCCTTCTGGTACTTGAGATAGGACGCCGCGCCATCTTTAGTCGTGACGTCTAGACCCTTTTGCTTGTCCCGCAGGCTTTCAATCTTGCTTTCTTGCGCCTTGATGCTATCGCCCAAACCCTTGTAGCGCGTCTCTGCTGCTTTCAGGTACTCGCCGGTAGACTTTAGCGCGGCTTCCTGAGACTTCCACGCATTTTTGGTTGAACTGATAACAGCATTTAAGCTCTTGAGTGACGTTTCGGCTCTGATCGTGTTCAGGGCAACCTCTGTGCCCATTTCAGCCTGAACTTTTTGCATGCTCACACTTCCTTTTATCAAAAAAGGGATAGGAGGCTAGGTAAGCCAACTATCCCATGTGTTACATCAAACCAAGGCCCCTGAGCATTTGTTCGGGGTCTACTTCGCGATCCTTGGGCTTTTTCGCTGTTTGAAGCTCCATTAAATCGTAGAAGTCAGTATCAAGCCACTGCTCAGGCGTCCAATGCAAGTACACCAGCGTGTCTTGCCCCGACAGCTTCAAATCTTCCAGCTTGTTTTTCAGCTCAAACACCGTTTTACGCTTGTTCGGCTTCGCTTTTGTCGTCCGCCTGTGATGCCTCTTTGGTCAACTTGGCAATATCTTCATCACTTAAACCCTGAACGCGTAAAATAACGTTTTTAGCAATTTCAACGGTCTCACCAAACTCTAATTCGTCTAGCTTTTCTTGTTCTTTTTGGTTTAACTTTAGCGTGTCCGTGATGTAATTCATCACGTCATCAATCAGCTTCTGCTGTTGCTTAAGCTGTTCCACCGGCGTTAGGTCCGCGTCTTCAACGTCATCAATCTCTGCCATCATTAGCTGTAAAGATAACGTGGCCTTCATGACCCTGTTGGTCACCTTGACGATATGCTCGCGATTGCTTAGCTTAGCTTCTTTAATTTTCATTTCACATTCTCCTTAAAAGATTAACGCCGACAGCACGGCTTGCACGTGCTTGCCGCTAGTGCCGGCTCACGCGTCCTCATTGCATGGAAACGTATGATTATCTATCTTTGTGTTCTAACTAGCGTCATAATCACGTGTGAGAGCACGGCTTAATTGCCAGTACCCGTACCCGTACCAGTACCCGCTACGTAACCACCCATGACATCCTTCAGCATTGCCGCTTCATCAAATGACGTGTCTTTGCTGTAGTAAATCTTGAAGGGCTTATGACCGAAAGCAATTGTGTCGAGCGCGCTGATGGTCAGTGTATCATCAATAATCTGCTTGTTGTCGTCGTTGGTTTGAATGTTGGCTTCTGATTCAACGGCTGTACAATTCCCAAACCCGAAGTAAACACTGCCGCCTGACAGGCTACCCGATTCAATCAGAACCGCAATATGAGCAGGTTCATCGGCTGGAGTCCAGCCGCCCTTATTATCAGGCACAAAACCCTTAATCTTTTGTTTAGTGTCAAAATCTAGGTTGAGCCCGTCCCAAGCAATCTGCGGAGCCGCTGCCCCATAGGTCACCATTTGGGCTACGTTGTTCCCATATTTTTTTGCGCTCGAACCAACCAGACCAGTGATGTTAGCCGTTTTACTCCCCATATCCTTGGTGTCAACCTTATACAGCCCATCTGTGCTAAGCCCGTCTTCACCTTTTAGAATCTGCTGGGTGATTGGGTCAATCAGCGCAAACGACACCATGTTTAAACCTACTAATGCCATTTAATTACCTCCAATATTCTTTTCACGTGAAAAATAAAATGTGTTCATCAGTTGTTGTGTGTCAGGATCTAACGTTCGCTGGCGTACTGCCGCTACTTGCCAACCCGCGTGAACAAACGCCTTCATTAGCGCTACTTCAAATGTCTCTGGGTCGCCGCCGAATTCCTGCGAGTACCAGACTTGTACCTCAACCTCTTGGTAGAGCCTCCAAAAATCGCCATTGCCATACCCAGAAGGATCATTGGCAGCATCAGTCACCAACACCACCGTCTTGTCTAGGCTGTCGATGGCTTCCTGAGGTAAGTTGTTGCCATAAACTTCATCTATGCCAACTAAAGAAGCGGCGCTAATCAAAGCAACCGCATCATCTACTGCGCTCATTATTCGCCACCGCCTATCTTCTTGATTACCTTCTGATATTCCTCGAATTCAGCCGCAAGTACTTCATCTTTAGCATCGTCACGTGCATTGTCCACGAAATGGTCACCACGAATGTACTTTGTGCCATCATTAAGGAACCGGGCAACGAACTCTTTCTTGGTGAACCCAGCCATGGACTTGCCATTATGCCTACCGTCAACGTCACCGGTAGCACTGGCGATGTCGTCGCTCAAGTGCCCGTACTTACCGCCTGACCCCTTTGTGTTCGGATGCTTTGCAACCGTTGCTTGGTGTAGCTTATCCGCCAGAACGTCGGCTCCGGCTTTGGTTATCTTTTCTTGTTGCTTGCTAGTCAACTTAGCCGCTTGGGTAACCTGCTTTTGCCATTGACCCAGTGCTTCGTTCAAGTCCATGGTTACGCCCCCTTAGTCGTTTTGACTAAGGTCAGGTAATCATAGCGGAGAGCATCGTTTGAATCATCCGGGCTAATGTCTGAAATGTCATACACAACACCATCAAGGCGTGCCTGTTTCTGATTAATGTTTCTAGCATCATGACGGACTATGATGGTGATTGAATTATCCAAACGTGTTCCCACAAGCGTGTACTGCTGTGTGAGCGTCCGTTTCTGCTGCTTGAAATGCAGGCTATAAGCCGGAACAAAGCTGGTGACATTAATGCCGGCACCAGTCTTGTGTGATTGTGGAGAGCCTAGATCAACAGTTCGGCTAAAGTCACTTGGCTTAAAATTAATTGCCATTGTTGTCACCACTATCCGAATTTGAAGGCTGATTGGCCTGCAAATGTAAGAGCATCATTAAAACTCCTTGGGACAATCCGTTTTCCAAGGCACGGTCGTAATACTGCTGTGTAACCATTGTCTTAATGGCAAGTTTTGCAATCGGATCGGATTCATTAAGAACTCCCACAGAACTTGTTACTACCCCCGTAGCACCAGCAACCAAATTTGTAATGGTTGTCTTTTCGGCATCATCAAGATTAAGTTCTGCCATTAGGTCAGCAACAATATCAGGTTGAAAGCTGTCATTATCAGCCATTACTTCATCTCCTTCATTAGCCGCCTGCCAGTTGATCAGCAAACTGTTTATTTCATAGGCGACCACTTAGATTATTTGCTTGCGCTAGCTGCTGGGAAGTTTGCTTGCTGGTCAGCAATTGCGGAGAACGATCCAGCCACAAAGGCATCAGCATCAGTTGCTTGTACATCAAAGCGGTCGATGACACGTAGCTTAGTCTGATCATGCTCAAACGCTCCAGCACCGATATTGGTAACAACCAAGCTCATCTGTTGACGGTCAAACAGTGTGGCAGCCTGAGAAAGATCGCCATAATATAATGGATAAACTGGTGCAGCAGCGGTGCCTGCGCTTGGCAGCCAACGATCAGAGATGACAACCACCTGATGACCGCGAATGCTGTAAGGCATGTCAGGAACAACGTTGGCCTGAATAAGATACTGGCCCATGGCGTCCTTAACCTTTGCCAACTGTGCAAACCCGCTAACATTGGTCATCAAAACTGATGTGGACTGGATAGCCGGATCAACAGATGTGTAGATCATATCCAAGATGTCGTCAAACTTAGTAATTGTTGGCTTCTTAGGAGCGTTGTTCATTGCTGAAATGATGACGCCGTTGCGCGTTACAACATCCTTACGGGAAACAAATTGTTCAATCCACGCTTGAATATTTTGATCGCTGTCATTAAGCAAAGTATTCGGCATTGTAGAAATACCGGCATACCGATGAATGGTGTATTTGATTTGTTTCAACTTTGGATCATCGTTGTCACCAATAAGTGCATTCTCATCATCAAGATTTGCCAGTGGTGTGATTGTTTCAAAAGGCTCATACACACGTGAACCGGTAGGGGTAGAAACATTCTCAACCTGAACGTATTGTTCGAGAGACGCGTATTGCCGTTTTAGTTGATTGATGTTGGTCTGAATATCAGGCGGGATCGTCAACCCCGCATTGGACGTATCACCGTCAGTATTGCCGGAAGTTACCAAATCCGTAATCCGCTTCTTACCCGTAGCCAAATCCACAAAATTGTGGACAAAGTCTTGGGCATTAGACGTCTTATGGATGATGTTTACTTTTTTGCCGGTAATGTCAGTTGGCTTTTCCGCCTCCGCTTCAGCTTTAGCATCATCCAGCGCTGACTTTGCGAAATCTCGAGCGGTTTTAGCAGCCTTCAAATCATCCGTTACTTTCTTAACGTCATCTTCTGTATAAGAAGACGGATCAGATGCCAAGGCAACCGCCATCTTTTGTGACTTGTCTTGCAAATCAGTTACCTTTTGTCCCGCTGAAATCCATGCGGTGTTTAAATCGTTTACATTAGCCATTATTTGGCCTCCTTATTTTTAATGCCCAACAGCAAAGCCAGCTTAGGATTAATGGTTTTCTTCCCATCATCCTTAGGCTGGCTTTCAGTTGGCTTATTTTGCTGACTGTTTGCTTTTGCCATTAATGATTTAACACGGTGAATCATGTCAGCTGTTAGTGGCAAAACGCTGTTTGTAACTGCCGGTGCTGTATCAAACATAATGTCATCGGCGAATCCTTTTTCAACAGCCTCTTTGGCATTGATCCATGTCTCGTTAACCATCATGTTGTACACATCGCTTGGACTCATACCGGTTTTTGCTACATAAACATCAACCAATGATTGGTCAATACTGTCTAACGATTGGCCTGCTGAATTTAATGCATCAACATTGCCGTTTGCTGACGTTGATGCTCTGTGAATCATCAGTTGAGCTGTTGGTGCCATCTCGACTTTATCTCCAGCCAAGGCAACTACTGATGCTGCAGATGCTGCAAGGCCAACAATATTGGTAATGATGCTACCTGAGTAATTCTTGATGGCTGTTGCCATCTCACTGCCAGCAAACACATCACCGCCTGGGCTATTAATCTCCAAAACAACGTCCTGCCCGTTTGCCTTTGACAATGCATCAGACAAAACAGATGGGGTGACTGTCTGATAACCAAAGAATTGATAAATGTCAGCATCATCCTCGCTTGAGATAACGCCCTTAATTGGTACCGTTACTGCCATTCGTATCACCTCCTTTAAGGTTAGAATCAGCCGGATTGAACTGGGGCGTGCCGGCAGGCAATATACCACGACGCCGAAATAGGTAGTCAGATTGGTTACCGTCTATCGCACCATTTTTTACTGCACCGCCAATGGCAGCCAAATATCTGCTTCCGTCTTGGTCAATGGCTGGTTGAATATCAATATCAATGTTTGCAGAAAACTTTTCGTTGATCTCACTAACAATGGCCTGTGCATATCGGTTAAGGCTATTAGCATACATGCCCTCAATCATCGATAAGGATGACTGCTGGTCACCCTGACCATTCAAGTAGCTGTCAGGAATGTTATAAACTTTCGCAATCTGCTTGCTTGTCCAGTCTGTCGATGAGAGCAGCTTAGAGACGTCCGAGTTTAGTTCCAGCGGAGCATATGTTGTCAGCTCATCAAGCACAACTGGACCCTTATTTGAAGTTGCTTGAGTCATGAATCCTGTCGACAACGCCTGCTTTTCTTTGAGGCTTAACGCCGACCCATTCTTTGCGGTCAACGTTCCGTTAGAAGTAATAGCCTTTGACAGTGCCGATATTGTCAACCCATTGGCACTGTTTTTGATGTTCAGTTCGTTTTGCAGAGCTAACAGCGGCGAGCGGCCAACTTCTCCACCATTCCCAATGCCGAGCAGTCTAAGATGAATCATGTCTGACTGTGGAACATTGTTCATAACAGAGATGCTTGGCTCATCAAAAGAAATATTGTAAGTGAGCCCAGTGCCATCGCTCAAAAGAAATACAGATACCTGAGACGGTCGCAAATATTCAAGACGAACGGGCTGACCGGTAAGCTGGTTGCGCCAAATATACGCATAGGCGTTCCCATCAAGTAGCAGTTGTGCTGCCATTGACTGCCAAAATGCTTGCCGATTAGTGGTTGCTGACGGATGATCAAGAACCGTCTGAGTTCTCGGTTGGCCAGCTTCAATACGGCAAGTTGCCAAGTCAGCAGACAATTGATAGATCGTTGCATAAAGGTCTGAGTTTAGTAATGCTTTACGCGCTGGAATATAGCTTGTAGGGTCAATTGCCAACCCGCCCAAATTATCAGCGATAGCTGACTCAAGTACGCTCTGATATTGCGGTGCAGCACGATTAGTTGCTTTGTTATTTAGAAATCCAAAAAGCACCATCAGTCACCTCCTTTCTTGGCCTTGCTGATCACGAGCGCTGTTGCTACCAATAACATTCCCAAAATTACTTGTCCGACTAATGGACTGACTGAGAATGCGGCATACACTAGAACGCCAAATCCACATAAAAAAAGAACCGTCTCAATATTTGCAAAGAGAAACAGTCCTGCCACTTTCAAAGCTTTACTAAATTGTTCAACCAACGGGATCACCTCCAAACCCAAACTGGCCGTCTTCGATCATTTTTTTGAACTTCTTGGGCGTCATCAGTTCAACTTCTTTGGTGCGGTCATTCGCTATTCCGTAGTCTTCAAAGTGATACATGCCTTGATAAAGAGCGTCAATTAAGGCATCAACCACATCGATTTTCAACGTTGCTTTGGCCTTATCGACTTGAATCCCGACCTTATCTTCATAGATTTGAGCATTAAGCAATGCTTTTTCCATGATTTTGTCGTCTAATCTAGTGATTGATTTCTCAATAAACATCGTTTGTAAAAACTTAGTCGGGTCTTTCAGCTCGCCGGTTCGTTGCTTGACCGGCAAAAGATTCCAGCCAGAATTAAGCTCTAACTGCTTAACCATGCGTGTAGCACCCATTGCATCGTAGCCAAAGCACATGACGTTTAACCGGTGCTTCTCAACAAAATCAATCAGCCATGTATACACCTGATCATCATTGATGATGCCTTGTGGATGGCTAGTGATTGTGCAATAGCCTTCTTTTGCCAACTCTCGATAGGCAATGCCGTCTTGCTTTTCCTTGGCTTCAATTGATCCAGCCTTTTGCCAAGGAATAAACGAATGTTGAGCGATGTACCAGTGTTTTCCATCGCTATCCTCATAAGGAAAAACAAAAGCAAGCGCAGTGTTATCGCTGAACATCGAATAGTCAAATCCGATATAAACATCACGACCATCAATTTCAAAGCTAGGAATGATGGCGTGTTCAACGTCTGCTAGCTTCAAGTAACTATCTGATGATTCTTGAAGCCACATATTCAGATTCTTGTTCTGAAAATCTCCAATATTGTTTGAGAGCATGTCACTATCACGTTTATCCACCAAGCCTTGCATTAACACTTCTCTTTGATCAGGCAAATCCAGTAGTGGATTACTCTTAACCCAAGTTTCGGGCTTGAACGTCTCATTGAGACTGTCTTGCGCCCAAATAAGTCCTAAGTACGTATCAGCATCTCGTTTGTAATCCTGTTCCATAGCCTGCTGTATCATTTTCTGATCTTCATGAAACGGTACTCCGGGTTTAGGATAAGCTGTTGAAATCTGGATGAACTGGCGATTCTTCACTTTGACTTGTCCAGATATGATTTTTGATATCTTATCGCGGCTTTCGACTTCTCCGATTTCGTCAAAAATGGCTGTCGTAAAATGATAGCTATCATATTGGCCCGATTCATGGCTGATTGGACGCAACACGTTATTGTTGTTACGCATAAGGATCTGGTCTGACTGAATACTATGGGTATCCAAGCCAACCTCAGCCGCAAGCGACCTAAAAGGCTCGTTAGCAATTATCTTTTTCATCATTCCTTTGATGTACCCATATATTTTCCCGGTTTGCTTGTAATTAATCGATGCTACTAAGAAATCTTGGTTAGACAATCCCAGCGATTCAACTAAATATGAGTAACACGCAATGATTGACATCATGTACGTCTTGCCTTGACCACGTGCAACACTAACAATGGCACGACTAAACCGTTTGCCACCATCTTGATTACGCCAGCCGATAAGTTGAGACAATATAAAAGCCTGCCAAGGCATAAGCTTGGTAGGCTCTCCGGTATCGACATCCGGGCAAATAGCGGCGAAGTTTAAAATGTTGCTAACCTTGTTTAAATCATAATTGAACGGGAAACTATGGTCACCTTCTAGCGAACGCTTTAGATCTTGTATGTGCCTAAATGCCGCAAGCTTAATTAGATATCCGGCTTGCTGTTCACCGCTAAGAACGCTTAATGCATAAGCTGTCCCCGGGTCCCCAAAGGTACTAATAACTTCTTCAAAACTTCCCTGCTGATAAGCCCCAAGAACATCATGGGATTGCGTTAAGTCAACTCGGTTCACCTAACATCGCCTCCTAAGAACTTCTTCATCTCGGCGACTACATCAGGCTTCTTGTCAGGTGGCTTAATCGTTGCAAGATCTGCACGGCTCTTAGGTGACAGCCCTAGTTGAATGCCAATCGCAGTCATTTGCTTAGAAGCGTCATTATATATGGCTGTGGCGGGATTGCGCTTATATCCCATGAAGTCTTTTCCAACAACGTCACCAGCACTGTTCTGAACGCTCTTATAAATCTTCTGCTGGACGCCATCTTTCTTGATAGATTCATAGGCTTCACGGTAAATCTCATAAGCGGTGCAATAGTTTTCAACCAAGTTAGCATCAATACGCTCAATAGCTGATTGTTGTTCTAAAACGGGTAGAACACGGCGCCACATTGCTTTGGCAATTCGGCCTAAGTAAGTTGGCGGTGTGGTCGGGAAACCGCCGTTGTGTTGGTCTTTATAAGCTTTCTTGACGATCTCACCCACCTCCTAACTTCGGGCTGACCCCCCCTAGGTAAAATTTTTGAAAATTTGATTTTGCCGCAAGACGACAGCTGGTGTGCGCTCCCCGACTAGAGCCGGTAAGGGGGGGCGTCCAAAAAATTTCGCGTTTGTCATTCTCACTGCTGACGGTCAATCAGTTCAACTATCCGTTTTACGTCACGCAAACGTGGCGATCCCTTGAGCACGTTGGTTTGACCGGTTCCATAGTATGTTTTCTCAAAAGCTGTCTTGGCTTGGTGGCAGGCCTTGCAGCACGTGACAAGGTTAGACGCATCACTCATGCCGTTAGCATCAGCTTCGATTGGCACCACATGATCAACGATGTTCCCTTGTGTCAACCTTCCACGTGCTTTGCAGTATTGGCATAGATAGTAATCTCGATCAAGCACCAGTTGACGAAGGTGCTTCCATTGTTGTGTTTTGTAAAACTTGTACTGTTCACGCTTGCTGACTGAACGATTGCGTGTGATGTGGTTGTACTTCCAATAATCGCGTTTCTTTTCGTCCGCTGTAGCTTCTAATGACTTGTGCTGTGCACAGTAGCGTGCCGGCCACTCCACAACGTTGTGGCATCCAAGCGCATGGCAGCGATGTACTCTTGGCATTGTGCTAGTCCTTGTACGCTGCGTATTGCGCTTGAACAATGTTCATTGCAGCTTGATGCGCAAATGGCTCGTTCTGCCCGATATCAATTAAATGATTGTAGATAACAAGATACTGGTCTGCCATACAGATAAGCGCTTGTTTTTCCTCATCGTTCATTACTAATCCCTTCATGTCAAGCAACGTCATCTTTACTAAATCGTTCCCATCCATATCAATCACTCCTCATGTAATCCGGTGACGACAACCAGCCCGATCCAGAATGCAAGCCAGATGATCCAAGCAATCAGCGGCATGAATACAAGTAACCAACTCCATGCAATCAAGCCGAACAGCTTGGCCAGCACGAAGATAAGTGTAAGCAGTAATACGAAGTAGTACATGCTAGTCAGCCTCCTTGTATTGGTTGATCTTGTCTGTCCTCATGTCGCACCATTGATCGCGCGTGCCATCTGGCTTGTACACGGTGACGACTGGCATGGACTTGTAGCCTTGCTTTCGGAAACGTGCATAGTCTCGCTCGTCAGCCATGATTGTTTGGACTGGCATGGCACGCGACAGCAGGTTGGATGTCATGCGACACTTGGCACAGTTTGGTTTTGTATAAATGATCGCGTGCATACGTTTCTCTTCCCTCGATAGTTTCTCAATGATTGATCGCTCTGTGCCGCTGACGTAGCCGTAGTCAGTTCGGATCATACGATTAGACATCGTACGTCACCCGCAATCTGCTCTCATCGTATTCAAACACCTTCCACGACTTGTGGCTCATGGTGTAGCCGTTCTTCTTCTCGTAGTTGTCTGACGGCTTGGGTGTGCCCATCTGTCTAAGAATCACACCACTATCGTCGTCGACTACCTCATGATGGAAATGGCCGTAATGTACCTCGCGCCATGTAGAATTTGCCCATATGTCTGAATGCTCTGTTGCAAATAGCATTGGCAACTTGCGCAGCGCCGTATCGCCGTGGGCCATCATAATGCCAACGTGATCAAGTCTGAACGCTTGCCGATACTCAATGGTATTGTATACACTCACTTGCGGATAGCGATCACTCAGACCATCAACGAATGCCCATTGCATGTCAAAATCATGATTTCCCCCAATTGATCGTATTGAGACGTGTGCGGCGTTTTGCAGACACGCCTGTATGATTGCGCCAATAAACTGTTTGGCCTCGCTCCACGCCTTTACGGTGTCCGCGTGGTCAAGCTGAGTGCCTTTGACCGTCTGGGTAGTCGCCATGAAGTCGGAATGAAGCAAGTCGCCACCTAACTCAATGACAACATGCTTGTAGCCTCGCCCAATAATCTCAATCAGATCGTTCAGTCTGGGACTTAACATCTCCAATGTCGTGATACCGAAGTGTAAATCAAAAAGCGGAATCACCAAGTTATGGCATCCCGCTTTGATATTAGTTACTCTGATCGGTGTGACATCTTCGTTGAGCATCGACGACAGTTCCTTGGGCTGTAGTCCGCCCTTCGGTGCCAGCCGAATCTTACTCTGATACAGGGTTGCCTCTGGCGTCTGCTTCCAATAGTTGGAAGTCGCATTTGAAATGCGCCATTGTTCTGGGTCGTATCCATGCGCCCTAAGAACGTCTTCTGGGGTGAGTTTCTGTCCCCTGACGACCTTCAGGATCGTCTCGCTAGACTGTGTGCCATCTGAATCGTACTCGTTCGTCATGGGTGGCTGAAATTCAATTCCGAGCCTGTGTGACTTCGCCTTTATAGCGTTATAGCTCAGTCCCATCTTGTCTGCTGTCTCGCGTCTTGTAAAGCCTTCGGAGGCGAGCTTGCGCATCGTTCCGATCTGTTCATCTGTCCATTGCAATCCGTTCGCCTCCAAAAATAAGTTGTTTGCAATATAACTTCAAATATAGGACAATGATGGTACACCAAAAGGAGGTAATATCTATGAGCTTAGATGGTAAAGTTGATAGCACTAAGGACAAAATCTCCGGTAAAGCCAAAGAAGTTGAAGGTAAAGTTACTGGTGATAAGGCCCGTGAAGCACAAGGTAAGGCTGAAGGCGTACTTGGCAAAGTAAAAGAAAAATTAGACGATGCCAAAGATGCCGTTAAAGATACCGTTGATGATGTAAAAGAAAAGTTCAATAAAGATTAATCTCTTGGCCGGCATTTGCCGGCTATTTGTTTGCACAAAAATAGCACCTCACCGTTTGGCGGAGTGCTCGGGTAAATAAAAAGACGCCGTGGCGTCTTGAAAGCAGTTTTTTATGGCGCTACGATATTTGGAGTTGAAAGGCATCTTGCCTCGAAACTCCTTTTTATATACCATTTTTATGTCTGAGCACACAAAGAGGACATTACACTGTCCCTTGTCTGCTCTCCGACCAAAGAAATTAGAAATGGAGTGT